>JAJFLN010000539.1 GCA_021772705.1 Candidatus Cloacimonadota bacterium
CGATCCGAGTTGATCCGGTAGGACCTGGGATCGTCCGTCGGCAGTCTGTCGACTTGCAAGTCCTCTCCCACGACGGACTTCACCAGGTTGGCGAGCTCCGTGACGGTCACGTTCTCGTAGCCGGCGTTGTAGACACCGCCCTGGACCTGTGCCTCCGGCAGCTCGAGGACTAGCCGGTAGAGGCGGGTCATGTCACGGATGTGAATGTTCGGCCTGTACTGGTCACCGCCGAACACCTTGATCCGTCCTCGATTGACGGCGTGGTTGGTCAGGATGTTGACGATCACGTCAAGACGCTGCCGGGTCGAGTAGCCGCAGACCGTCGCCGGCCGCAGGACTGTGACGATGAAATCGTCGGAGGCCGCCCTGAGGCAGATCTTCTCCCCCAGCGCCTTGTACTTGGAGTAGTCCGTCAGCGGCTCCAGTGGCAGCTCTTCTGTGACCTGCTCCTCTTCCTTGACGCCGTAGACGCTGGAGCTCGATGCATAGACGAAGCGCCGAATGCCCTGGCGCTTCGCCTCCTCCACCAGGAAGATCGTCACGTCGTGATTGATCGACTTCGACAGCTCAGGGTTGAGCTCGTAGCTCGGATCATTGGAGATGCACGCGAGATGGAGCACCGCATCGACGTCGCGAAGGGCATCGCGGACGCACTCCTGATCCCGCAGGTCGCCCTGGATACGCTCCAGCTTCGGGTTCGACGCGACCTCGTCCAGAACGTCGTCTCCGTAGATGAAGAGGTCCAGGACCCTGACGGAGTAACCCGCCTCCAGCAGCTCCGGCACAAGCATGGCCCCAACGTAACCGGCGCCGCCCGTCACCAGGACGCGCCCGATTTCACTGTTCCCCATGGCCTGCTCCTTCCGAATCCCCCAGATACCGGAACCAGTCCTGCGTCGCCTTCGCGATCGACCCGGGTTCCCAAACCGGCGCGTCGCGCCAGTAGTCGATGTTGTCCAGCAGCTTGGACACGCCTTCTTCGAAGGAGACTCGGGGCTCCCAGTGGAGTCGTTCCCGGATCCTCGACGTATCTGCGTGGGTGCAATCGGGCTCGCCGGGCCGCTTCGGAATGTGGACCACCTCGCCGCCGAGGAGCTCGACAAGTCGATTCACCTTTTGAGGCTGGTTCGAGCCGACGTTGAAGACCTGGCCCGAGAGACTGGACTCTCCGGCCTTCACGAAGGCGTCCACCACGTCGCTGACGTAGGTGAAATCCCGGCTCTGCTCCCCGTCACCCACAACGGTGAAGGGCTTACCCGCCAGCTTCTGTGCCAGGAACGTGCCGAACACGGCGCCGTAGGTTCCCGACGTTCGGGATCGAGGACCGTAGACGTTGAAGAGACGAAGGGAGATCAAGGGCAGCCCGTAGACCTGCTCCCAGTGAAGTGCGGCCTGCTCCCCCAGGTACTTGGTCAGAGCGTAGGGATACTGGGGGCGAATCGGCTCGTCCTCCGAGGTGGGGACTCGATCCGGAAGGCCGTAGCAGGAGGACGACGCGGTATAGACGAACCGCTTCGTTCCAGCGGCGCGAGCCGCTTCGAGTACGGACATCGTACCGTCCACGTTGGAGTGGTGGTACTCCAGGGGGCGCTCGATGGAGGGCACGATGTCGGCCAGGCCCGCCAGATGGAAGACTCGGTCGACGCCAGCGAAGACTCGTTTCATCTCCGCCGGATCGGCGATGTCTGCCTCGACGAACTGGAATCGGGGGTTCGACTCGCACTGGGACAGGTTGGTCTTCTTGCCGCAGACGAGGCTATCGACGACCGTCACCTGGTGGCCGTCGGCCAGGAGCCGGTCTGTCAGGTGGCTGCCGATGAACCCGGCGCCGCCGGTTACGAGTGTCTTCATTTGTCTTGACGGGGTAAGTCCAGGAAGCGAGGCCTGGGACAGGCCGATCCCGGCTGAGTCCGACCGCGGTTTCGTTGCCGCGTCGCGATGGGAGCGGCGAGGGTCAGACTCGGCGACGCGAGCATTAAAGCAAATTCGGTGCCGATCCGTCCAGCCGACTCGGAGGAAGCTCCCTCCGCCGTCAGCCCGGCGAACCGGCCGGTGGCCTGGAGGCCATGAACCTGTCGCGGGAGCCTTCCAGAAACCGGGTCAGCACACTGGAATGCCCCTCGGCGGTCAGGGCTTTCCGGGCTCGTTCGACGCCTTCGCACATCTCACCATAATCCCCGTCCTTGATCAGCTGCCGCATGCCCGTGGCCCGGGGCTCCGGAAGGACGAGGCCACAGCCATACTTCTTCACCAGATCTGCCATTACCTGGCAGGACTCGCTGGTCAGAAGCGGGATCCCCGCCTCGAGATAGCCGAAGGCTCTCAGCGGTATCATCTCTCGGTAGTACCGCTCTTGGTTCATACCGCTCATCTTGAAGTCGAAGCCGAGCCACCCAAAGTCATAGGACCCGATGACGCGACAAGCCTGCCTGGGTGGCACGCCTCGGTGGAGGTGGAAGTAAGGATTTTCCCGATTCTCCCGCCGGTACTCGGGACAACTGAATGGGAAGTGAGGACTCGGATGGACATGCAGGTGGACCCGTTCTTCCCGGAACGCAGAAGCGTATCGCACCATCTGTCCGTCCCCGAAGGCTTCGGCGGAGAAAGACATTGGGAAGACGATTCCGGCGGATACGACATGCCACTCGCCGGCTTCTCGAGGCGTCCCTCGAATCGGAGCGAAACTGGCCGGGTCGCACAGGTCCCAGAGCTTGATGTAAGGCGTGTTCACTCCATTCTCGGCAAAAAGGATCGGCACATCGCCCCATCGGGCGAGCACACCGGCGCACGCCGGCAATACCGCTTGCTCGGTCTGGACCATGCGGGGGTCGATGACACTGTCGAAGTTGCTCGTCGACTTCCGGAAGTGGCTCTGGGACCAGTAGCTGTCATAGGTGCTCACCACGAGGGGCACATTCCAGTTCTCATCCAGACAGGCCTGGCCGAGTGCCAGGTCCGTGGTGCTGCAGACGAGGGAGTGGAGGTTGCCCGCCGCCTCGAGACTCCGAACTTCCCGCCCCATCTGATTGACCGACCAGCCGATCCGGATCTCATCGAAGCTGGGATCCAGCTCGGCGAGGTGGAACTGCCAGGTGAAGAGAATGGTCTGGTACTGCCCCGAGGCCCTGAGCGCCCGGGCCTGGTTGGCCACCCGGTGCTTGGCCCACTTCTCGTGGAACACCACGATGGGCCGCCCGTCGAGCCGGCTCGGCAAGAGCCGCCTCAACATCACCCGAACCAGGGAGACCGTAAACTGCACCGTGAACGGCAGGTCGTAGTAAAGGTAGACCGACAGGTGCCCCAAGTTGCGCCGGACGAACGCCCAGGATCGCAGGAGAAGAGATCTGCCGTCAGTCCGCGTCACCCGTGATTCCTGGACCCGGGCTGTCGTGCCGGCAAGGCGCCGGGCAGAGTCACTGGTTGGGTCATTTCTCCTGTTTGAAGATCCTTTCAGATGCCACTCTACGGTACACAACCGACGAGATCATAGAGGAAACGTCCGAGATCGAGGGCTTCGTCCGCTCCAATTTCCCTCCCCGAATGATGCGGGAATCTCCCGGTCCGCCGAGCTCCCAACGTGTGCTAGAGTGCGTCGTCAACGGGTACCGTCCGGAGGCCAACGGCGTTGCTCTGGAGGAGATGTGGCGACTGGAGATCGCCAGGACTGGGTGATGAAGACGGCGGTCATCGGAGCCAGCGGCTACATCGGTCGCCACATGCTGGAGTCCTACCGGCGCCGGTACCCCGACTGTATCGGAACGAGTTGTTCCTCGTCCGTGCCTGGACTGACCTTATTCGACGTCCGATCGCCGGACATCGAGCCCCTGCGGCTGGAGGAGACGGGGCACAAGGCGGTGCTGATCGCAGTCGCCAAGCCGAACATTGCCTACTGTCAGCAGAATCGCGAGGAAGCCCTCGAGATCAATGTCACTGGAACTCTCGAACTGGTACGACGCCTCGGCCGCACTTCGATGGAGGTAATCTTCCTCTCCTCCGACTGCGTCTTCGAGGGCAGTTCCGGCGCCTATGACGACGGGGCCGCGACAGAGCCGACGACCGAATATGGCCGGCAGAAGGTGCTGGTAGAAAGCAATCTTCCCGCACTGGCGGAGAACTCCCTGGTGATTCGCCTGAGCAAAATCTATGGTCAGGAGAAAGGGGATGGCACCTTGTTTGACGAAATGGCCTGTGCGCTGGCCAACCGTCGCGAGGTCTCGGCGGCGACGGATCAGGTCTTCTCTCCCACCTTCATCGGCGACGTCGTCCTCGCGATTCAGGCAGTTCAAGATCGGGGGCTGACCGGTGTGATGAACCTGTGCAGCCCAGAGAGCGCCTCGCGGCATGAGATGGCTACCGCTCTGGCCAGGGCGATGGGAGCCGATGCCACACTGGTGAGGAAGATCCGCCTCCACGACATTCCCTCGATGGCGGGACGCCCCCTGAACACCACCATGATCTGCTCCCGTCTGCAGGAGGAGGCCGCCCCCTCGTTCCTACCCCTGCAGTCTGCAATCGATCGGGTGGCTACGAACTGGCGCGAAGGATAGCACCGCCCCCCAGACCTCGGAGCTGCAAGCCAACTTCGCCGGGTAGCGCACCGTCTGCCCCTCTGATTGGGTGCATGTCCCGTAGGGGGTCCCCTGCCCTATACCGGAACCGTTCGCCCCACTATGGATGCCCGCATCCATAGTGGAGCGAACGGAGGAGGGGACCCCCTACGGGAC
>JAJFLN010000540.1 GCA_021772705.1 Candidatus Cloacimonadota bacterium
CGGGAACGGAGGTGTCGCTGACCGTCAGGCCGGCTCCGGAGAAGGCCAGCGTCGCTGCTGACACGTTCGCCTGTGCCGTGGCCGAGTTGGCCACAGTGTAACTGGCCGTGAAGACCTGTCCCTGACTGACCGTCGCTGCTGCCACCAGGCTCCCACTGTAGGCAAGAGATGATGCGCTTTGAATGGTCACGGTGCCCTGGTTGGTCTTCACGCTGGACAGGGTGGCGCCGCTGTTGGCATCGGTGGCCAAGATCGTCAGCTGGGCGTTTCTTGTTGTCAGGGCCGCACCGGCGTTGACTGTCACCTTGTACCGATAGACACCGCTGGACAGGCCGCCGATGACAACCGGGTTGGCCTGGGTGGTGATGGTCAGACCCGAGACATCATCGTAGCCCAGCGACACGGTGGTGATGTTCGCTGCTGCCTGACCGCTGTTGGTGATCGTCGCAGTCACATCGTAGGTCTGGCCGATGGAGGCGGTGGAAGGCTGATTGAAGCCCGCCACGGTGTCCACGTTTGCTGGAGTCTGAACGAGCACGTTTCCGAAGGAGGCGCTGGCGATACTGACATCGACACCGCTGTTGGCGTCGGCGGCGGTGATGCTCGTCGACCCGCTGCGGGTCGTCAGGCTGGCGGAGGTGCCGACCGTGACGTTGAAGACCACACTTCCACTGCTGGAACCGGCGATGGCCGCCGGACCGGAAGCTAGGCTGACCGCCAGGTTGTCCGAGGGCGAGAACGTCAGGCTCTGGCCGGAGATCGTCGCCGCTGCCTGACCGGTGTTGTTCACCTGTACCGTCACTTGGAAGACCTGTCCACGGCTTACAGTGGATGCCATCAGGATGGTGCCGAATGACAGGGCTGCCGGCGTCTGCACGGCGACCACTCCGGCGGGCGAGAGGCTCGCATTCAGAGGTGTACCCGTTCCGGCCTCCGTGCCGTTCACCGTGAAGGATGCCGTGCGGCTGCCGGAACCGGCGCTCCCACCAACAGTCACGGAGTAGACGTAGTTCACGATGGTGCCGCCGGCGATGACCGTCGGCGTCGTGACAGGAGTGACCGTCAGACCCGAACCGCTGAAGGTCAGGGAACCGGTGGCCCCATTGACGGAGTTCTGGCCCGTGTTCTGAACGCTGATCGTGACGGTGAACGTCTGCCCCTGACTGGCCGTTGAGGGCTGGGTGAAGCCGGAGATCGCCAGGGTTCCAGGGGATTGGATGAGCACGGAGCCCACGTTGGCCCCGTTGATGCTCAGGGCTGAATTGCTGTTCACGTCTTGCCCGAACAGGGTAAAGGAGGCCGTCCTCGCAGTCTGTGCCGAACCGAGTGCAACACTGACGGAGTAGACGAAGTTCACCGTCGACAGGCCAGGAATCAAATTCGGAATCGTGGTGGGAGTAACTGTCAGGCCGGCTCCGCTGAAGCTGAGGAAGGCCGTCGTCACTGCCGTCGGCGCCTGTCCCGTATTGGTCACGGGTATGGTGGCCGTGAAGACCTGCCCCAGGGAGGCGCTGGTCGGCGCTTGCATGGAGTTTGCCGACACGGCCGCGGGCGTCTGAAGCGTCAAGGTCCCGGCGCTGGCGTTGAAGGTGCTGACATCGACTCCGCTGTTCCTGTCCGTCGCTGCGACATCAACGCGGGCAGTACGGATTCCGGGAGTCGCCGTCGACGAGGGTGTCACGTCGAATTGAGCGATACCCGATGCGCCGCCGGTCAGGACGACCGGAAACGAAACAGTGGAGATGGTCAGGTCATTGTTGTTGTCGAAGGAGAGGGTCACGCCTGACAGCGCCGCCGACGCCTGCGCCGTGCTGGTCAGGGTGGCAGTGACGCGGATGGTCTGACCCAGGCTGACATCCCCTGGAGTTCCGATAGTCGAGATGGAGAGGGCTGCCGTGGTCTGGATGGCAACGCTGCCGGCCACGGACCGGGTCGTCGCCAGGTTCGCCAGGGTTCCGGACTCCTGGGCCGCGAAGGTGACACTGGCAACCCGGCTTCCCGTGGCTGCGGTCGTGGAGACTGTGACGTCGAAGACGAAGGGCAGGATTTGGCCGCCTCCGACAACGGTGGGATTGTTCGATCTGGGAGCGATGGTCAGCCCCGTTCCGGTGAACGTCAGGGTCCCCGTCGTGTTGATGATTGAAGCCTGTCCGGTGTTCTGTACATTGATGGTGGTCGCGAAGGTCTGGCCCAGGCTGACAGCCGGGGGCGCGACGATGTCGCTGAAGGCAATCTGGCCCGGCGACTGGACGGTCACGGTTCCGACGTTCTGATTGCTGATGCTCAGGTTCGCACCCGAGTTGGCGTCGCTCGCGACGATGGTGAAGCTGCCGGTTCGGGCAGTGGCTTCGGATCCGAGAGCGACTGTCACCCGATAGACGGCGCTGAAGGTCGAAAGCCCATTGATGGTGGACGGGACCGTCACAGGGGTGATGGTGAATCCCGTGCCGCTGAAGAGCAGACCGCTGGTGACCACCGTCGAGGCAGCCTGCCCCGAGTTGGTGATCGGAATGGTGGCCAGGAAAGTCTGACCGATAGAGACCGTCGCGGGTGCGACCATGGTGCCCACCGCCAGAGCTGCCGGAGTCTGGATCGTGATGTTGCCGGCCGGATTCTTGGCAGCGCTCACATCAGCACCGCTGTTTCCGTCAACCGCCGTGATACTCAGGTTGGCGACCCTGACCGTCGGTGTGGCCGTGCCTCCGATGGTGACATCGAAGGCTGCCGTTCCACTGGCGCCTCCGGCGATGACCGCCGGCGTGCCGGCCACGGCGATTGCCAGGCCAATCGTGTTGTCGAAGCTGAGCACACCAGCACTCACATTCAGGCTGGCCTGACCTGCATTGGTCACGACCGCAGTGACCCGGATGGTCTGTCCCTGGCTGCCGGTGAGGGCGCCTCCGATATTGGAGATCACCAGGACCGGTGGGGTCTGGACCGTGATGGTACCGGCATTGGCGCGAGACGCGTTGACCGCGGCTCCCGTTCCGGCCTCGATTCCCGACAGGGTCACCCCCACGGTGCGAGCGCCCGGTGATGCCATACCGGAGACCGTCACGTCAAAGAAGAAGCTGCCAATAGATCCTCCAGCCAGAACGGTCGGATTGCTCTGGGGCGTGATCGTCATGCCATCGCCTGTCAGGGTCAGGGTCCCGGTGGACATGTTCACCGACGCCTGACCCGTGTTCTGGACCCGGACGGTGACGACGAAGCTCTGGCCCTGACTCACTGTGGAGGGTTCGGTCACATCGGCGATGGCCAGCGTTCCCTGAGAGAGGACGGTGACAGTCCCGACATTGACATTCTGTAAACTGATCTCCGTACCGGAGTTGGCATCGGCGCCATCGAGGTTGAAGGTCGCCGTTCGGGCCGTTAACTCGGCGCCGAGACCGACCGTGACGTTGAATGCGAAGACGGAGGTCGACAGTCCAGGAACGCTCGCCGGGATCGTCCTGGGGGTCACGGTGAGACCCGTGCCGCTGAAGACCAGTGTCGTGGAAGTTACGTTCGCCGCGGCCTGACCCGTGTTGGTTACCGGTACGGTTGCCACGAAAGTCTGCCCCAGGCTGACGGTCGTCAGGCTGAGCATGGACTGTGCCGCCAGGCTCGGAGGCGTCTGGACGATCAGGTTGAAGTCAGGGGAGGAGTTCGCCGAGAGCGCCGTGTTGCTGTTCCCGTCCAGACCCGTGGCGCTGAAGCTGGCCGCCCGGTTGCCCGGTGTAGCTCCGGTGGCAGCGACCACGGCGTAGGTGAACGTGCTCGCTGAGCCTCCGGCGATGGAGGTCGGATTCCCTGTTGATGGCGTCACGGTCAGACCCGTACCGGCGAAACTGAGGACACCGAATGCACCGGTGATCGTCGCTCCACCGGAGTTGACGACCGGCTTCGTCACAGCGAAGGTCTGTCCCTGGGTGACCCGGGCCGGGAATGACGCCGGGCTGAATGCCAGCGCCGCGGCTCGCTGGACGGTCCAGGTGAGGCTGGCCGGTGAGGGAACGAGGGAGTTGCCACTGTTGAGGTCCCGGCCAGATGCGCTGGCCCGAACCTCGATGGCGCCGGTGGCACCGCCGGCAAGTGGGGTCACATCAAACTGATAGAAGGCCGTTCCGGCTCCGGCAACGGTGGTCGGATTGCCCGCAACGACGCTCACGGAGAACGACGAACTGACGTTTACCGACCCCTGGAAGAAGGACAGAGTCACGGTGGTCGGGTTGCTTGCGGCGGTCCCCGTGTTGCGCAGCGTGGCAGAGGCTCTCACGGTCTGCCCCTGGGACAGTGTCCGCGGGGTCGGAGTGAATGCCGAGATTGTCAGCTCCGCAGGCTTCTGGACCTCCAGGGTCGGCGGCGGAATCACACCCACCACCGGCACAGGCTGGCCATTGCTGGCATCGGTGCCGAAGGCCTTGCCGTTTACTGAGTAGATTGCCACGGCCAGGGAGGCCGTGTTGATCGTGAATGTGAAGGAGGCAGACTGCCCCGGAGCTAGGGCAGTGGGGATCGGCAGGTTGTCCGGCGTCAGAGTGACATTTCCAATGTCCAGAGACACGGTGGTCAGATTGGCCGTCGAACCGCCCACACTGTTCAGGGTGAATCCAGCGTTAACGACAGTCCCCTGGGACACGACGGTCCGGGACACGGTCAGGTTCGTGATCTGGAGTCGGGCAACCTCGACGACCTGAATCGATCCAATGCCGGACCTGGAGGCATCGACCACCAGGTTGTTCAGAGCCGTACGGGCCTGAATTTCGACGGAGGCGTTGTAGATGCCCGCCGGCACGGCCACGCCGACAACGACGCTGAACTTCAGGGTCGCCGTTGCGCCTGCCGCGATCTGCGCGGGGCTGTCCCCGGCCAGGCTGGCCAGAATTCCCCCGTTGCCCAGGTTCATGTTCGCCGAGAGGATGTTGGCTGTCTCCGTACCGGGATTGGTGACCGGCAGAGACAGCACCGTGGCTCGTCCCTGAACCACGGGTGAGACGGGCTGCAGGAGTCCGATGGACAGGGGACTGGACATCCCGACCTGGGTTACGGTAACGCTCCCCAGGTTGGACGATGTGGCGCTGGCGCTGCCTCCGGAGATGGCGTCGGTGGCGGTGACGCTCCCGGAAGCGACGAATGCTCCCAGTGCGGCGCCCCCGCTGGCGGCCACATCGAAGCTGAAGATACCGGAAGTGCCGCCGGCGATAGAGGCCGGATTCCCGGACCGGGGCGTCACACTCAGGCTGCCACCCACGAACGCGAGGGTCGCGGCCGAGACATTGGCGCCCTGGGTACCCCCGTTGGTGACGGTGTAGCTGGCTGTCACGGTCTGACCTTGAACGATCGCAGAGGGAATCTGGAGATTGGAGATAGTGAGACTGGCCGGACTGGGCTGGGACAGGACGACCTGTCCCGTCGCGGTGCTGGAGAGTCCGGAGGTGTCGGTCACTGTCAGGGTTATCGCGTAGGTACCGGCGATGGTTCCCACGAATGAGGCTTGAGGGCTGGTG
This sequence comes from Candidatus Cloacimonadota bacterium, assembly GCA_021772705.1. Lineage (GTDB taxonomy): Bacteria > Muiribacteriota > UBA6191 > JACPRK01 > JACPRK01 > OFTM100. The sequence goes on from JAJFLN010000540.1 coordinate 5,490, forward strand.
GGGTTGTTCAGGGCGATTGCCAGGCCCGAGACAGAGGCGGTCCACTGGTACGTCAGGGTGTCGCCGTTGGGATCCGAGCTTCCTCGACCGTCGAGACTGACCAGACTGCCGATGGCTCCGGCAGCCGGACTGATCGTCAGGGCCGCAACGGGCGGGTTGTTGGTCTTGGAGATGGCCGACTGAAGCGCCGTGACGGTCCCGTCACCGGAGGTGAGTCCCGTGCCGTCCTGAGGGGAGTCGACAAATGTCCCGATCGCCGTGGCCAGGGTCGCCGTCAGGGTGTTGCCATCGTAGTTCACGACGCCGCCGCTGCTGGTCTCCATCGGGATAGGCGTCCCGTTGCTCGTCCCATCCAGGATGCCGTCGGTGGCATCCAGAGCCGCCGCATCCATGAGCGTCATCACACTGACGCCCTGGGTCTCGGCGATCTGGCTCAGGCCCGAGACCACCAGTCCATACTCCAGACTGTTGGCATCGACCCCGGTCGATGACCGGCGGGTGTCGTGTGGCGCAGTGGACTGAATCGAATTGACGCTGAACCGGGCGCCCACATCGGCGAGGGCCTGATTCAGGCCGGCCTCGTTGAGTGCTCCCCGTCCAATTGCCAGGGAAACGGCAAGATGGGTCAGGGGAGTCACGCGAATCCCGGTCACGACTCCACCCGGGGCGATTCGAGGCACGGCGCCTCGAAGGGGATTGCCCGCGATGGATTGGGTGGTGCCCGTCGCCTCATCGAAGAAGGCACCGGTGATCTCTATCAGCACGGGGCCGTCGTAGGCGGGATCGACGGACAGAGAGAAGTTCCCCGTCACATCCGTCGTTCCCGTGGCCAGACGAGTGCCTTTCTGGCCACCAGCGACGCGGAACGCCTCCACCAGGGATCCGGCCAGGAAGGGTCCCTTGAACCCCTGTCCGGCGATGGTTCCCGGCGTACCGGGAATGGGAGTTGTTCCCGCTCCAGTAGACACGACGGCGGTACTGCCGCCGTTGCCACCACAACCGGTCAAGGCCAGGCAGACCAGGAGCGGCATGATCCGCGTGATCCATCGGCTACGGCTCTTCTGATTCACGTACGACCTCCGTTTACAGGCAAGACATGTACAAGGCCCCGGGACATGGAGTCTCCCTATCCCCATCGGCGGGTGCTTCCCTCTGGCTTAGAGGCAATGCCGGTGAGATAAGACGGATTTTGTTGTAGTGGGGCTCGGCCCCACACCCCGTTGGGGGAGCCAGCTCCCCCAACCCCCCAATTGGACTGGTGCGACTGAGAGTGCTGATGAACACTTGAATGACACACGAAACCTTGACCTGTTCATCCGGGTCCAGGGGCCAATGGCCCCTGGCGGGAGTTCGAGGGCAGAGCCCTAGTTTTCAAACATTCCTTCCACT
>JAJFLN010000055.1 GCA_021772705.1 Candidatus Cloacimonadota bacterium
CCACTATGGATGCCCGCATCCATAGTGGGGCGAACGGATCCGGAATAGGCCAGGGGACCCCCTACGGGACATGCACCCGTGTCAGGAGGGTGCATGTCCCGCCGCATGGAGTAACCTGCTGCGTCGCCCTCCCAGTACTCCTGCCCAACCTCTCTGCTCATGCCGCCGGTCACCACTGCCCTTGCCTTCGCTGTGGTCACTGTTGCCGCAACGGTGCAGGGTTCGGTCGGCTTCGGGATGGGGCTGCTGGCCGCCCCATTCCTGATTCAGCTCGATCCTGCTCTCGTTCCCGGGCCCCTGATGGCCGCCGGCCTGGTGCTGACGGTCATGCTCTCCCGGCGGGAGTGGGGGAACGTCAACCTGCCCGCAGTGGCCTGGATTCTGGCAGGCCGGCTTCCGGGGACCCTGGCCGCCGCTGGGATCTTCCTGGCCCTACCCGACAGCGCCTTCCCCCTGCTGTTCTCCATCCTGTTGTTGTTTGCCGTCGGCCTCAGCGCCTGTGGACTGAGGCTCCCCATCACCCGCATCTCCCAGCTGTCGGCGGGCTTCCTATCGGGACTCATGGCCACCCTTTGCTCCGTCGGGGGCCCGCCGGTAGCCCTCCTGTTTCAGGACACCCATGGGCCGGAGTTGAGGGGAACCATGTCGGGCTACTTCGTCATCGGGTCCACCTTCACCCTAATGGCCTTGATGGCCGTGGGCCGGTACGGTCAAAAGGAGATGTGGCTTTCGGTGCCCCTGGCCGCCGCAGTCATCTCAGGCTACTGCCTCTCTTCCTGGACTGCGCCCTATCTCGACGCGGGCAGGACTCGCGCCGCCGTGCTCGCCCTCTCCACCGTGGGCGGTGTTTTGGCCCTGACACAGGCGCTGTCGATCTGAACTCCAGGCTGCTGGAACCGGGGCATGAAGATCGTAGACTGTAGACTGGAGATTCCCTGGGACCTGAGGAGATGAAGATGATCCGACTGATCACAGTTCTGGCCGTGGCGATGCTGATCCTGCTGACGGCCTCGTCCCATGCCGACGAGAAGCCCCATCCAGGCAAGGATCTTTCCGTCGCCCTCCTGTCTCCCGGGCCGATCAGCGACGCTGGCTGGAACGCCTCTGGATACGAGGGCCTTCTGGCCATCGAGAAGGAGCTGAAGGCATCGATCAGCCAGGTGGAGACCAAGACTCCCGCCGAATTCGAGGAGAGTTTCCGCACCTTCGGAGATCGAGGCTACCGGGTGATCTTCGGTCACGGATTCGAGTTCCAGGATACGGCGGAAGAGCTGCGTGAGGAGTTTCCCAACACGATCTTCGTCATCACCAACGGCCAGGAGGTCTTCGGAGACAACGTGGTCCCATTGAAGCTCTACCTCGAGGAACCCTCCTACCTCTGCGGCGTACTCGCCGGGATGCTGTCCCGGACCGGAGTGGCTGGCTGCGTCGGAGGGATGGACTTTCCCGCCATTCGCTGGTGCTTCTCTGGGTTCCGGGATGGCTTCCTCTCCGTGCGGCCAAAGGGCAAGGTCCTGGAGGCGTTCATCAACAGCTGGGAGGACGTGGGTGCCGCCAGGGAGGCCGCCATGGCCCAGATCGCCCAGGGCGCCGATTTCCTGATCCACAACGCCGACGCCGCCTCGACGGGAGTCTTCCTCGCCGCCCGGGAAACACGAAGCCGCAAGGTCTACGCATTCGGCACCAACAAGGATCAGAACCACGTCATGCCCCAGACGATCCTGGCCAGCGCTGTCCTGGATATCCCCAAGGCGATGCTCGGCTTGGCCAGGGAGGTGGCCGCCGGTCAGTTCAAACCCAGGGCCGTGACCCTGACCCTGAAGACGGGAACCGCAAGCCTGGTGATCAATCCCGAACTGGCTTACGTCATCCCACCGGCAGTGATGAAGAAGGTCGAGGAAGCAAGCGAGGCTATCCGGGCCGGGAAACTCCGGTTCCCCTCGGTGAAGCGTTGAGCGATGGGCCTCCTGCCGTCCAGGCCTCTCACATCAGCAAGCGGTTCGGCAGGGTGGCCGCGCTCCACGATGTGAGCCTGGAGATCGAAGCAGGCCGCATCCAGGGTCTGCTCGGCGAGAACGGCGCCGGCAAGTCGACCCTCATGAACATCCTGTTCGGCCTCGTGGCGCCTGACGCCGGAACCCTCCATGTCGCCGGAGAACTCCACGCTCCTCGGGGGCCCGCCGACGCCAGGGCCGCAGGAATCGGCATGGTTCACCAGCACTTCATGCTCGTCGATTCTCTCACCGTGGCGGAGAACCTGGCCCTCCACCGGATCCAGGATTCCGGCAGCTATGACAGACTATCGGCGGTAGAGACTGCCCGGGAGCTGGGTGAGCGATATCAGCTCCCGATCCGACCGGAAGCACGGGCCGGGGATCTGTCCGTCGGCGAGCGCCAATGGGTCGAGATCGTGAAGGCCCTGGACGCCGGTGCCCGGCTGCTCATCCTGGACGAACCGACGGCCGTTCTCACGCCCGGAGAGTCCGAGAGACTCTTCCTGGCCCTCCGGGGCCTGGCCGAAGGGGGCCGGGCCATCCTGTTCATCTCTCATCGGCTCTCGGAGATCTTCGAACTCTGCAGTCACGTCACGGTGTTGAGGAACGGTTCGGTTCAAGATCATCTGGCCGTGAAGGAGACCGACTCCTCGCATCTGACGAGGCTCATGGTGGGCAGAGAGCCAGAGCCGCGGCGGCGGGTCCCGGCACTTCAGGACGGGACAGATGCGATGGCGATCCAGGCCCTGACCGTTGCCAGAGACGACGGAGGCCCGGGCGTGGAAGCTGTGTCCCTGGAGCTACGATCCGGGACGATCACGGCAGTGGCGGGCATCGAGGGCAACGGGCAGGAAGAGCTCTGCGAAGGCCTGGCCGGGCTCCGGTCCCCGAGTTCAGGCCGGGTGACCCTGGCAGGACTGGACGTGACGGATCTATCGCCCCTGGAGCGGTCTCGGCTGGGGCTGGGCTTCATCCCCGGGGATCGGCAACGGCAGGGTATCGCGGGCTCCATGACCCTGACGGAGAACCTGTCCCTTCGGGCCCACCGCAGGCCTTCTCTGGGCCTGGGGCCATTCATCCGTCCCGAGGCCTTACAGCAGCGAGCCCGAGACCTGATGGAACGTCACGACATCCGGCCGGGGGATCCGGAGCTGCCTGCATCGAGTCTCTCGGGAGGCAATCAGCAGAAGCTGGTGGCTGCCAGGGAACTGGACGAGCAGCCCGGCGTACTGCTGGCCCTGAATCCAACCCGAGGCCTCGACGTGGGCGCCATGGACAACCTCCATGACGCCCTCCTGGAAGCGAGGAGCCAGGGCGCTGCCATACTACTCGTCTCGACGGATCTGGACGAGGTTCTGGCCCTGGGCGATTCGATCCTGGTTCTGTTCCGAGGGAAGCTTTCCGCCGTGCCCGACTCGGCCAGGAGTCGCAAGAGCATCGGGCTCATGATGGGAGGCGAGACTCCCGAGGAGTCTCGGGCATGAGCCGATCCATCCCACGGGTGGCGCTCCACGGGGCAGCCCTGGCCGCAGCTTTGTCGGGACTCGCCCTCCTCCTGCTCGCCTGCGGCTATTCCCCCCCCAGGGCAGCCTGGGCATTCTTCGAAGGAGCCTTCGGTGACGTCCGGGCTCTGACCCTGACCCTGCTGAAAGCAACTCCACTCCTCTGGACCGGTCTCGGTGTCGCCCTCGCTTTCCGGGTCGGAGTCTGGAACATCGGAGCGGAGGGACAGTTCTATGTGGGAGCCCTGGCCGCAACTTGGGTTGGCACCTCCTTCGAACTCGGCTTTCTGCACCCCCTGGCGGCGATGGCGGCGGGAGCCCTGGCAGGCCTGGCATGGGGAGGCCTGGCAGCAGTCTTGAAGATCCGCTTCGGCGTGTCGGAGATCCTCTCGACGATCATGCTCAACTTCATCGCCATCGACCTGGTTGGCTACGTCGTGCACGGTCCTCTGAAGGAAGTGATCGGCTCCTATCCTCGGTCGGAGCGTCTCTTGCCATCGGCCCGGCTGGTACGGATCTTCGACGGGAACAGGCTGCATCTCGGCGTGCTGCTGGCCCTGGCTGCCGCCCTGTTGCTGTACATCCTGCTTCGCTGGACCCGGACCGGGTTTCGCCTGCGAGCCGTGGGCTGCAATCCGGAGGCGGCGGAGGTGGCGGGTATCTCGCCGGGCCGTCAGATGTTGCTTGGCCTGGCCCTGTCGGGGGCTCTCGCCGGAGCCGGCGGCGCATCTGAGGTGCAGGGCGTCACGGGCCGCCTCTACGAAAGGTTCTCGGCAGGATATGGGTACACGGCCATCGCCGTGGCCCTCCTGGGCGGCCTCCACCCGGGAGGAGTGGTCCTGGCTTCCCTGTTCTTCGGCTCCCTGGAAGCCGGCGCCGGCCACATGCAACGATTCGCCGGCACTCCCAGCGTGATGGTCACTCTGGTTCAGGGACTGGTGCTTCTCTACCTGCTGGCCACGGGACTGAGCAGACCCGTCGACGCCAGGGCCCGGGAGCCGGGATGATTGGCATCGAGGTCGCCGCAGCGACCATCCGGTTGACGGTGCCCCTGTTGCTGGCGGCCCTGGGTGAAATGTGGGTTCAACGGGCCGGTTTGATCAACGTCTCCATCGAAGGTGCCATGCTGATCGGCGCCTTCGCCGGTGTCGCCGTCTCCCACCTGACCGAATCGGCCCTCCTGGGCCTCGTGGCTGCCCTGGTGGCCTCCACGTTCTTCTGCCTGCTCTTCGGCCTCTTCACCATTCGCCTGCGGGTCAATCCGATTCTCGTCGGAACGGCGCTGAACCTCATCGCTCTGGGGTTGACGGGCTTTCTCTACCGCAGCCTGTTCGGCGCCACGGGCCGCACCATGATCGTGCCCCCCTTGAGGTCCCTCGCTCCGGAATCACTGCGGGAGTTGCCTGTCGCCGGCCCCCTCCTGTTCGATCACACACCTCTCGTACCGCTGGCATTCGTTCTCGTGCCCGTCATGGCCTACATCCTCTACGAGACACGTACGGGGCTCATGGTCCGTGCCGCGGGAGAGAATCCCGAGGCTCTGGAGGCCGCCGGACTGTCGGTCAACTCCGTGAGATTCCAGGCCGTTCTGGTGGAGGGAGTTCTGGCCGGGGCCGCCGGAGCCTATCTATCCCTGGCCCACGCCCACACTTTCATCGAAGGAATGACCGCCGGCCGCGGTTTCCTTGCCCTCGCCATCGTCTTCAGCGCCCGATGCATTCCCCTTCGGGTCCTGGCCATCTCCCTGCTATTCGGCTCCACCCTGGCTGTTCAGTTTCAGCTCCAGGCCAGCGGCACTTCCGTACCCCATCAGCTGATTCACATGCTGCCTTACGTGTTGACCCTGGTCGTCCTCGCCTGCTTCGGCCGCCCTTCAGGCCGGGAGACCTGGAAGCTCGGCAGTTAACGGGTGACGGCCGCACCGAGTTGGGAATCGAGATCGGGGGGCACACGACTGGAACCGAATTCGCCGTCGGCTGCCAGGCGGTACGGGTACCTCAGGAATTCGGGTCCAGTCGTGTGTCCCCCGATCTCCCGAGGACTTGAATCGCGGCCCGCACTTTGAGACCATGGCAGGCAAATGGCCGATACAAACAGTTTCAACAATGAGCACGCCAGACGATGGCTGGACGACCTGTTCCAGATCGGGAACGACGCCCTGATCACCAGCACCTTCTCCTCAGTGGTCTTCTGGCCCAAGGGGCGGGAGCTGCAACTTCACACCTGTGCCTTTGCCGTCGCGGCAGCCGAACTTGTGGCAGCCGGCAGGGGCAAGCCGGGCGACCGCGTTCCAGAAGATGTGTCGAGCTGGATCGCCGAGCAGGAGTTCGTGCCCGACGATAACATGATCGACATTGCACGGCAGGCCCTGGCCCGGATTCGCACCGACAGCCCCCTCAAGAAGCAGTGGGATGAGGCGGGCCAACTGAACGACTGGCTCGCAGTCATCCAGGACGTGGAACAGCGCATCGGCTAGTCTCTCGCCCCTTCGCCCTGTCGAGGGGCCCGTCAGCTTCCTGCAGAGTTCTCCAGCACCTTGAAGCTGGAGTAGAGGAACGACCGGTCCCGGTAGAGCAGATCCGCCGAGAGGTCCTCCAGGACCTGCCACTGCGATCCTGAGGCTGGCGGAGGAATCTGCCTGTCAGCCAGCAAGGCACGGCAGGTCGCCCGGGCTCCCGGAACCGCGGCCCGTGTGAGAGAGGCGAAGATCCGCTCCACCTCCGAGGGGACGAGCCACTCGCAGACGTTGGAGAGGTAGAAGGCATCGATGCTGGCCGGGTCCCGTTCGTTCAGGACGGAGGCAAGGTCGCCGGTGACGACCTGGATGCGATCGAGCCGCTCCTTGACCCGCTCGTAGTCCCCTTCTCGCAGGAACGGAGGGACCGCATCGTGACTCAGATAGCGGCCGAGAAAGATGCGGGCCAGAAAGTAGTTGGAAGGCACGTCGAGATCCACCAGGGCATGGCGGCATTTCTCGAGGAAGTTGCCAGCCACGTCTTGCTCCGTGACGTAGCGGAAGTGATCCGGATGCTTGGCGAACCCCAGGGAGGTTCGATTGAAGAAGAGCCGCACGATGCCCCTGTAGAGGAGCTGGTTCCAGTCTTTCCGGAAGAAGCGCTCCCGCTCCTCCCGGCTCCGGCTGGCGAACATGCGCCCCACCCGGTCCGTGCCCTGGATCAGTCTCATCAGACGACGCCAGGTCGCGAAGTGCCGCTCCAGGGAACCGGCCTGGTTCACTCCAGCGGCGATCCAGTCCTGACGTTCATTCCAGAACTGGCGAGAGGCATCCCCCGGGAGACGGGGGGCGACGAATCGCTGGAACAGCCCCAGCCGGTCCGCCCCCTCCTCTTCACCGCTGAACCGGAAGTAGTCCTGCCGATCCAGGGCCGACACGGCAGCCATCTTCAGCTCCAGCAACCTGTTCTGGATCGGGTTGTAGTCCACGGCGAGGATTGACTCCGGATCTGCCAGCAGCAACGACAGAGCATTGCAGCCCGCCGATGAGATCGTGACGATCCGATGGCCCGGCTGGATCCGAAGGGCCTCCAGATCGAGCTCTGGATCCTCCCAGCAGAGGCTGTATCCGAGCTTGAGAACCGATGGGGCGCTCATCAGGCCGAAGGTTTCGGGCCGTCACGATTGACGGCCTCGGGATAGAGGGCCATCACCAGGATAGGTGTCACCATGAACTCGCACAACATCCCGGCCAGCAACCTCGATCAGCTCAGGAATCCGAAGTAGGCCACGGGCTTGATGCTGGACACGACCATGACAATGAAGCCGAAGAACAGCAGCATCGTGGTGGTGACCACAGCCTTGCCCGTGCTGAGGATGACCTGCTCCGTGGCTTGCCTTGAACCCATTCCCTTGTCGTGGCGGCGCTTGAAGCCGTGGAGGAAGTGGATGGTGTCATCGACGGCAACGCCGAGCACGATGGCGGCGATGGTCACGGTGGCCACATCGAGAGGGATGCCGCTCCAGCCCATGGCCCCAAGGAGGATCACGATGGGCAGCACATTGGGAATGACGGAAATGAGGGTCAGCTTCAGGGACCGGAAAAGGAGGTACATAGGGCCGAAGATGAAGAACACCGCCAGGGAGAAGCTCTGGATCTGGCTCTCCACGAGATAGTCGATGATCTTCACGTAGAGAGGAAGGTAGCCGGCAAAAGCCACCTCTCCGTCGCCCTTGAAGATGTCCTGGAGGCGCCCCTCGAGCCGCTCCATCAGCTCCTTGCCGGGCCGGACACTCATCATCTCCATCCGTCCCGAGAGCCGGGTGAAGGCATAGTCGGAGGTCATGTACTCGTCGAATGTGGCGTCCCTGTCCATCCGGTAAAGCAGCAGCTCTTGGGCGGCCTCGGCCCGGGTCTCGGGCAGGCGATACTCCTCCTGCTTCCCATCCCGGAGGGCCTGATGCATTCGCCGGGAGAAGTCCAGGATGCTCACTACCTTCGAGATGTCATTCTCTGCCAGGAGAGTCTGCTCCAGCCCCTCCAGCTTCCTCAACAAGGCCGGCTCCTTGAACCCGCCCTCGTTGCCTGTCCGGACCGTCAGCTCTACGGGCAGGTAGAACCCGAAGTTCTCGGCGATGAAGCGGTGGTCCCTCGGCACGGGATGACTGTCGGCGAAATATCCGATGGTGTAGGTGTCGACGACGATGCGGCCGATTCCGGCGGCAAAGAACAGGGTCACCCCCAGCGTCAGGGCGGTGACGAGGGCACGCCGATTGAGGATCTGGGCGCAGATCCAGCCCAGGAGCCGCTGCATCCATCCATCGGGTTTGTTGGGCCGGAAGTCCCGAACCGGGTCCATGCGGTGGAGCAGGATCGAGGCGACGAGCAGGGTAACGGGCCAGGCCAGGGTGACTCCGACACCGCCGAAGAGACCCAGATCTCGCACCAGAGAGATCGGCGAGGTGGTGAGAGCCAGGAACCCGGTGGCCGTTGTCAGGGACGTGTAGAGGCAGGGAATGGCCACCTGGCTCACCCGGTCGATGACGGTCTGATAGCGGGCCTCCTTCTCTTCCGGAATGGGGCCGGAGTGATAGAAGTGGACCACGACGTGAACGAAATCGGCGATGGCGATGACCAGGATCAGGCTGGGCAGAATGATGGTCACCATGTTCAGCGACCGGCCGGTCATGGCGTAGAGCCCCATGGTCAACGTGGCGGTGTAGTAGACGAGCCAAAGGCCGAGGGCTGCGAACTTCCAGTGCCTGAGGATGAGGAACATGCTGCCGATGATCAGCAGATAGCTGAGGCAGATGAGCAGGGCTCCCTCCGTCACGGTGATCTGGTTCAGTGCGTCGTAGATGACGCCGATTCCGCCGATGGCGACAGGGACTCCCTTGGCGGTCAGCTCCTCGTGAAGGACGGCTCGTATCTGCTCCAGGGCCACGGCGCGTGCGGCGTCGATGTCCTGGACTGACTGCATCTGAATGATGATCAGAGTCGTCTTGAGATCCTCTGAGAGGATGTTTCCTCGCCAGATCGGATCGTCGACCAGCAGCCGCCGAACCTCGTCGACGGCGCTGGAGTCGATCTTCTCCACCCCCTCCAGGACGGGGTGGACCGAGACGGTGCCTTCCCTGCCTTCGATGGCCGTGGCCGTCGTGATCGACAGGACTCGCCGGACGTGCTCCAGCTTACCGATCCGGGTCGATACGCGGGATATCTTCTCCATGGTCTCGGTGTTGAAGACCGTCCGGGTATCCCGGACCGCGACGGCGACAACCTCGTCGTTGCCGAAGACCTTCTGGAAATCGTAGTAGGACTTGAGGTTCGGATCCGTCTCGAGGAACCAGGTGGTGATCGTGTTGTTGACCCGCAGGGTGGCGCTGGCGATTGCGCAGGGGATCAGCAGCAGCAGGGAAATCTGAATGAGCCGTTTCTGATGGTCCAGAATGAACTGAACCAGCCGGCGAATCATGCTCTCCAGGGAGATCACGGCGCCGGCTCTCCGCCGCTCTCCGAGGCCTCATCGGCCGGCTCGATCTCCACCAGGCCTTGGCCGCCATCCATCCGGACCACCTGTCCATCCTCGACAGCCTTGACGAGTCCCTTGATCCCGACGATGGCCGGAATTCCAAGCTCCCGGGCGACGATGGCGGAATGGGACAGCACGGAGCCGCTCTCGATGAGCAGTCCACTGGCGGAGGGAAACAAGGGAACCCATCCGGGATCCGTGCGAGGGGCAACCAAGATCTCACCCCTCAGGTTCATGTCGTCGGCGGCGTCATGGATGACACGCACCTTTCCGTGAACCACGCCGGGGCAGCAGCTAACACCCTTCAGCTGCCGGCCGCCATTGCTGCCGAACTGTAGCTCTTCCTCGCCGGCGCTGGATGGGGCCTCTCGGGGCTCGTTCCCCGGAGCGTAGGTCACGCCGTGAGTCGAGAACCGATCCGGAACCTGCTGGCTCCGGAAACGCTCGTACTCCGCCAGGCGCAGTCGTGCCAGGGGGCCGATCTCCTGGGTGACGGCCCGGCCTTCGACGAACCAGAAGACCTCATCGAAGGTGAGGTAATAGATGTCCTTCGGATGATCCAGCAGGCCCTGGGCGAAGAACTTGAGTCCCACGGCGTCGAAGAGCCGGCGAAAGAACCCGAAGATCCGGGTCCGGGCGAATCGCATGTTCTCCCGGTTCTTCACGTGCTTGCGAGCATTGGCCAGGATGTACCGGAATCGCCGGTGCCGGGCGAAACCGCCGGGCTTCAGGTTCGCCTCCGCGTAGGCTTCGGCGTCGGTCCGAATCTGCCGCTCCCGGGCCTCCATCTTCTCCAGGTCCACGTTCGGCTGCCGGACATAGTTCTTCAGCATGGAGAAGAGGAATCGCGGGTCCTCCCGGATGCTGTCCACCTCGAGCTTCAGCTCCCCGATGCAGCGGAACCCAAAGTCGTGTCGGAACTGATCGATCTCCCGCCGGAGCCAGCCGTACTTCTCGCCGGAGTAGACCAGTTCCTGCAGCTCGGCTTCACTCTTCACATCGAAGATCTCCGCCAGCTCCGCGTCGGCCCGGATTCTCGCCGCCAGGGCGACCATGGTCTTGGTCGGCTTCGTGGAGTCGATGCCGCCCTCTCCGGCCAGCAGATCATTCTCCAGGCCCTGCCGCTCCCCGCCGATCCAGTCCGTGGTGGCGTTCTTCAACAGCTTCATGAAGACCATGGCCAGGCAGTCCGTCAGGATCGGAGCGGTCCAGTTCATCATCAGGTTCTCCCGGACCTTCTCACCCATGGCGAGCAGCTCCGGCACCTGAATGCGATCGAAGTCCCTGGCGGCATTCGATCCGTAGACCTCCTCGAAGTTGCTGTGGAACTGGCGGACTCTCCTATCCACAATCAGGGTGTTGTAAAGGATCCGGCCGAACATGTAAACGACCTTGGGCACCTCGATGAGGTACTTCTCGACGAAGCCCATGGGCCCTGTGGGGACCTGGAAGTCGAGGGACTCCTTCACCCCCATCATGGACTCCATGGCACCCTTGTTGAACCGGAATCCGGGCAGGTAATAGACCGCCAGGTACCAGTTCAACAGGTTGTAATAGACCCGGCCCTTGTGCAGGCCGAGCATGTTGGCCAGCTCCTTCTTGTGAGCATTGAGGAAGGCCTCGGAGTCGCCCACAAGCTTGCCGAACTGTCTGTAGATGACGCCGTAGCCCGAGCTGGCGAAGGTGAAGGTCAGAGGCGTGGTGACGCCGGAGTAGCTCTCGACGATGTTCGAGTTGTCCCAGAGCAGCTTCGGCCGGGCCCGAGGGTCCAGGTTGCGGAGCGTCGTGACGGCCCGGGCCTGAAGGAGGTAGAGCCGGCCCTTCGCCTGGGCCCACTCCACGTCGACTGGTAGCCCGTAAAGTCGATCCACGTCTCGCACGGTCTCGGACAGCTCCCGGATCGCCTTCTCCTCCAGGGCCGATCGGGATCGAGCCTCGGCCGGTACATCCTCCAGGACGGTCCCTTCCCCTTCGCCGCGGACGGATCGCTGAGTCTTCTCGCCGAGAGTCTTCCGGATCGGCTGGCCCCAGGGCCGGACGCTGTATTGATCCGTGGCGACCCGGTCGGCGACGATGCCGTCGCAGCTGCCGTAGCCGGCGCTGATGACCACGGTCTCGAAGTCCTCCTCCACGGGGTCCACGGAGAAGGCGACGCCGCTGACCTCCGCGTTGACCATTCTTTGCAGAATGACGGCCATCTCTGGAATGCCGTCACCGCCGCCGGAGCCTCCCGGAGCGGTTCGCAGATAGGCCAGGACTCCGGGCCCAAAGGCGGAAGCCCAGCAACGCCGCACCGCGTCAAGGACCCGGTCCTTGCCTTCCACATAGAGATAGGACTCGAACTGTCCCGCGAATGATCTTCCGGCCCGGTCCTCGACGGCAGCGGAGCTGCGGACCGAAACGACTCCGGGAAGAGTCTCGGGTTGATCCGAAGACAGCCGGCCCAAGGCGGTCTCGATCTCATCACCGAAGCCGTCGGGAATGGGAATCTGCAGTATCCGCTCCTTCAAGGCCTTCGCCAGCTCGGAGGGAACAGCCTCGGCGGAGGAATCGCCCCCATCCTTCGCCCTTCTTCGCCCTGCCTTTCGATGCCGCAGCAGCAGCAGGGCGACCTCCTCGTCGTCGAGTATGACCTGCCGGAACAGCTCGGTTCCCACCACGGCGAACGCCGGGACCTGGAATCCGAGCCGCCTCAGTAGCCAGAGGTTACGGGCCTTTCCGCCCACTTCATTGATGGAAGCCTGGGTGATGTCCTCGGGATAGAGGATGGAGGGCATGAGTCGTTCGTTCCCCATGATCCGGCCTGTCATCTCAACAGGCTGAGGGTCAGCCCGATGTTCACGGCCAGGTAGTAGAGGGCGGCGACCTTCTCCAGCTTGCCCGAGAATCGGGCGTCCTTGGCCAGACCGAAGCGCAGCAGGGAGAGACAGACCAGCCCATAGGCACCCAGAGCCGCCGAGAGGAATCCCGTGCCCAGCTGCAATTCGTGACGGATTCCGAAGAGCAGCAGGAAGGAGAGAAGCTGCATCAGGCCCACCACGACGAGACTGGCGCCGAATCCCCAGGCGCTGGAGTAGGACTCCACGCCCTCGGACTCGTCGGCCGGAAGCTTGATCTTCCGGGCCGTTTCGAGGGAGGCCGTGGCCAGAGCGCCAGCCAGAGCGAACAGCAGCAGGGCCACGAGGCTTCCGGTGTACTCCTTCGTGTTGGCGCACTCGAAGCAGAACAGGGTCAGCAAGGGGATGATGATCATATGCGAGAACATGTAGGCCCCTGGCCGGGCACGCAGCCAGCTCTCGCAGAAGAACTCCATGTGCATCAGGAGTGACCAGAACAGGGCGGCCAGATAGGCGTAGAAGACCCGTTGACCCAGAACCCACGAACCTCCGGCCTCGACGACCAGTCCCAGGAGGCCCACCAGTTTCAGCTCGTTCAGGGTGATGACGCCCTTCACCACCAGCCTGTCGGGATTGACGATCCGGTCGTAGGCCACATCCTTGTGCTCGTCGGAGATCCGGAGCCGCAGGAAGAAGAAGAACAGCACCAGCATGCCCACCGGCACTCTCCAGCTCAGCAGTGACTCCTCACTGAGCAACAGCCTCGAGGCCGCCAGATAGGAACTGGAGAACATGAGCACGATGGCCGTGCCATTCACCCCCAGGGGGAACCGCTCTTCCAGGTACGCCGCAAACCTCTTCGGGAAAGGGGACTCGGCGCTGAGGGCCCCCGCTCCACCTTCAGTTACTTCCTCTTCGGCGATCTCAGTCATGGCCTTGCCGAAGTTATCAGACTGGCGACGAGATGAACAGGGGGGGGTGAAGCGGGGGTGCATGTCCCGTAGGGGGTCCCCTCCT
>JAJFLN010000541.1 GCA_021772705.1 Candidatus Cloacimonadota bacterium
CCCAAACCCCCAATTGGACTGGTGGGACTGAGAGTGCTGATGAACATTTGAATGACATACGAAAGCTTGACCTGTTCATCGGGGTCCAGGGGCCAATGGCCCCTGGCGGGAGTTCGAGGGCAGTGCCCTCGTTTTCAAACATTTCTTCCACTAATTCATGGGTATTGAGGCTAGGATCTCCAGCGGTAGAGAGCGTCCTACAAGACCAGTGTCAATCGCCCGCGGGTCCCGGGGCCGCCTCGACGGCATCGTGGAGCCGGAGTGCCTTCGCGGCCGCCCGGAGCGCCGCTGCCCGCTTCGCCTCTCCTCTGGCCTCTAGCATGGCGGCGAGTTTCAGTCTGGAAAGCACTCCCCATCGATTCAATTCCACAGCTCGTGTGAGGGCCAGAATGGCACCCTCCGAGTCGCCTCGGTCAATCAGCTGAAGTGCCATCTGTTGCAGATAGTCGTCGGCGGCGAACGCTGCCATCGGATCGCCGGGCCGCTCCTTCAGAGCGAGAGCAAGTAGCTCCATTGCATTCTCGTGTTCATCCCGGCCTCGTGCCACGAAGGCTTGAAGGGCCAGACTGCGGGCCCGGAATGCAGTCTGAAGCGGCTCGAGATAGGAGGCCCGGGTCGACTCCGGCAAGTAGGCCTCGAGGGACTCCTGATGCCGGTTGAGCAGCTCCACGTTCCTGGCTGCCAGACGCAGGGAGTTGAGCTGAGCAACGCTGCGTGGAACGGTGAACTCCAGGATGGGGCGCGCCTCGGTTTCAACCGGGCCTGTACCGGCGAGCTTCTCGACACCCCCTGGGCCGCAGACGAAGCTGTCCAGTAGTGAGATTGGATCCGAAAGCCCGAGACGCCGCAGGTCCGAGGCGATCGGCTCCTGGGCCGCCCGTGACCGGATCGCGGCAGGGTCCAGGGACAGGGGACCCTCCATCTGTCCGAAGACTCCAATGTAGTCGCCCTTGCTCCAGACGGAAGCGACAGGGAACACACGCCTGAAGGTCCTGAGGATCAGGCGCAGGTCCTCAGGAGCCAGCTGGCGCAGAGCGATCCAGACAGCCAGCATGCCGCCCGGCGCAAGCCTCTGCCGGCAGCGGCGGAAGTGGTCCAGGCTGTACAGCGAGGACACTCCCGCATGATAGGGAGTCAGGAGTCCCTGAACGATCACGTCGTACTGCCGGCCGCTGAGAAGCATGTGACTGCGGCCGTCGCCAAGCCGGACACGAAGCCTGGGATCTGACATCACCCCGAGCTGATAAGGCCGGAAGAACTTCGCGGCCTCGATGACGCCCTGGCTGATCTCCACGACCTCAGCAGCCCGGACCCGGGAGTCCATCAGGGATGCCAGGCCGATACCAGTACCGAGCCCAATCTCCATCACCTGTCCTGGCGCCGGGTGGAGCAGCAAGGGAAGGTACCCTTGTTTCCTCTGATAGAACACATCTTTCGGGTCGTTTGACCCCTCTGCGTGCAGGCGGTTGGTCAGGAGGGTCCGAAACCCGCTGATGCGGTTCTCGACGACTTCCACGATGCCGTCGGGGCCCTCGTCATGGAAGACCACGGAGCTTCCCGGTCCTTCCCTGAGATGCCGGAAAGTGACGTCGGGAGTGACATCCAGCAACCAGACCACCGCCACGGCTCCGGCCAGGATCGCCGGCGGCAGAGCGCGCCACCGGGTGGGCCAATTGCGGCTACAGGCTTCGGCCTGCAATGCCAGGGTGGCCGCGGCGAGACTCAGGAAGACTGCCGCGAGGAGCGCCACTCCCATGCCAAAGAGCTCGATCCCCAGGAAGGCCGCCCCCAACGAACCGGCGACGGCGCCGATGGTGTTGAACGTGTAGAGAAGGCCGACCTGCCGAGGTGCCTGAGTTGATGGGTCCCCTGCGGCGCTCCGGGAGGGATCTAGCAGCCCGGCGCAGCTCAGAGGAAAGCTCATCCCTAGCAACACGGTGGGCGGGAGCATCAGCGTCACGGCCAGGAGGCCTTGAAGGCCGACGAACGTGGTCCAGCGGGCACCGTCTCTGACCAGGGTCTCCTGAAGGTCATAGAAGAGGCTCGCCAGGGAATCCAGCTGAAAGGCACCGATGCCAGCCCAGGCCCCGACGCCGAGCTGGGCCAGGGCGAGGCAGATCAGCGGACGCCGGATCGAGTTGAGCCACGGCGAGATGGCGGCCCCTCCCAGAGCCAGCCCGAGAAGGAAGGCGGACAGCATGAGGGTGAACGCATAGGCCGTATTGAACGTGATGAGGGAGAGCACGCGAGTCCAGAGGACTTCGTAAGCCAGGGCGGCGGCTCCGGAGGATGCCATCGCGGCGAAGATCCAGGCGGAAACCGGAGCCGCGCTCTCGTCTCCAGCCGGAGCCCGGGGCACTCTGCCGGCCTGCCCCGCCGCCGTGGCGTCAGCTTCCAGACGTGACAGCCGCCAGGCGCCCAGTGCGCAGGCGAGGTTGATTGCTACCGCTGCCAGCAGAGAGCCCTGAGTTCCAAGCCACTCCAGCAGGACGAAGCCTGTGAGAATGGAACCGGCAAGAGCGCCGGCCGTGTTGACCGCATAGAGGTGCCCGATCCATCTGGAGCGTTCCTCCGGCAGGACATTGCGGTTCAGACCGGCCAGCACGGGCAGGGTGGCGCCCATCAGAGCCGAGGGCAGGGTCAGGAGGATCGCGCTCGAGAGCAATCGCAGGGCGTCGAGCCCGAGTGCCGCCCCGGTTCCCCACGTCTCGATTGCGCCGTGCCCCAGGACATAGAGGCGCGTCACGGCCGAGATGCCCATCGGCACGGCGAGGGCGGTCAGGCCGATAGCGAACTCCAGCCGGGCGTAGGTCAGCAACGCGGATCTACCAGCCGTGCCGCGGCGAGCAATCAACGCGGCGCCCAGGGCCATCCCTCCCATGAAGGTGGCCAGCACCAGCGCCGAGGCCCGGGCAGTGGAGCCGAACGCAGTCGAGAGCATTCGGGTCCAGACGATCTCGTCGATCAACGCCGCTACGCCGGACAGGAAAAACAGCAGCAGCAAGGGAGCCCAGCTGCCCCGTCGCCGGCCGCGGCGGCGCTTCGCGGCCCGGCTCACCGTTGGGCCTGATTCAGGCGCCGCTGCGCGAGCCGCCCGGTCATCGACCGCCCGGCCTGGAGGTGGCCGATGCCGGCTCGTCGCGGAACAGGTGGGCCGGGAAGTTCAGCCGGACTTCTCGGTCCAGCGTCGGCAGGCCGGTGAAGACGAGCGAGATATCCCCGGTGCTGTCGCCGACCATGGATCTGTCGAAGGTGATGCGCGCCGTGGAACTCTTGTTCAACTTTCTGGGCTCGGGCCCCTGGGCAGACTGGGGTTTGACTGTCCTGCCATCGACTTCGATCCGGACGTGGCCCGTCAGGTCCGGCAGCACGGGCTTCACGGAAGGCCAGAGCTTGTTCCAGAAGAGAACCTCGAAGGAGAGGCGGTCGGGACTCCAGCTCGCTCTGAATCGCTGATCCGCCTCCGAAGCGGACAGACGTTCCTGATAGGCCTCGTGAGCGACCCGGGCTCTGATGAATCCGTGACCCTCGAATGCTGCATCGAGTGTGATTGCTCCGCCCGGTGTGTTGAAGTCGCCGAACTGCACTCGATACGCCGCACTCGCGAGCTGCCATTGCTTGTCGATTCGCCGGATGTCCGACAGCTCCGTTCGGCTGAAGATGGAAGGTCCCGCCCGTTCAGTCTCTCTGGGCAGGGCTAGCGACTCGAGGAGCGGTGAGGCTGGTTCAAGATGGTTCGCCGAGGCGGGGGAGGCGGGCTCCGTGACGAGACCGCTGGCCGCGGCTTTGAACACGCGACCGACGATCTTTCCGGTCTCGATGTCCCAGTTTGCCTGGGACACGATATTGCCCTGGCCGTCGTAGACGGTCTTGGTGCGAAGCGTCGCTGACGAACTCCACTCCACCCTCTGCTCTGCCAGACCTGGTGAGAACGCGAGCAGCCAGAGAAGGGTAACGATGGTCAGCCCGCGCCGGTTCCGGGGCCTGAGCCCGGGGCTGCCGGGTGGAGCCTCCCGGTACAGCTTTCTGCCTGAAGACATGGCAACTCCTGAGATCAGCTCCTGTTCTTCACCGAAGTGCATCTTGATCACCTTTGATGTGGGCGTCGGTTCCGTGTGACACGGCGCGACTGGTGTCGGCACGGGAGGCGCTCAGGGTCCGGGCGCGCCCGCCGGCGGACCGGCCAGCTTCTTCAGGTATGTTACCAGCTCGGTGGTCTGGGTTGGATTGAGTGTCAACCCCCAGGGCGGCATGGAGCTGGAGAGACCGCTGGCCAGGCCTCCTTCCCGGATGACCTTCACGACGGCGGTTTCGTCCTTCAGACGGGCCCGGAACTCGGGTGCCGTGAAGTCCCGTGGACCGATAGTCAGGCGCGAGGCGTTCAGGCCATCCGCCTGTCCACTGTCCCCGTGACAGACGGCGCAGTAGTGGTCGTAGAGGATCTTCCCCTTCGTTTCCTGGGGACCCAGGGGAGCGGACAATGCGATCCGCTCCTCCAGTGACTCGAAGCCATAGGGTGCCCCACCGGGGGCGTGTTGCATCCCTCGGACGAACTCCATGAAGATGGCGAAGACGCAGTAGGCCAGGATGGCGATGAGAGCGGCCCTGTTGATGCCCGGGGTGATGTTCGGTCGATCGAGCGTCATGGATTCACCTTCTGCTGCGGTCCGGGCCAGCGGAGACTCATCACGAAGGCCGTGAGAGCCCTGATCTCGGCCTGGGTCAGATCCAGTCGTGGTTCTCGAGCTTCCGGCAGCAGAGCGTGGGGGTTCTTCAGCCACGTCGCCACCCAGCCCTCCCGGAGCTTGTCGCCGGCCCAGGTTCCGACCGGGAAATCGGGCACCTGCGTTGCGAGACTTGGCCCCACGTCACCACCGCCTGTGGAGGTCTGATGGCATGCCTGACATCCCTTGGCCTGGAAGAGCAGCTTGCCTGCCTCTGCCTCCGTAGCCGTGAGAGGAGGATCGAGCCGCCCCGGGATATCGTCCCGGGTGGTGACGAACCAGAGGTAATCGGCCAGTGTCCTGGCTTCATCCTCGGTCAGGTGGAACTGAGGCATGGCGATGGTGAGTGTCCGCCGCATCGAATAGGGTCTCCTCAGGAACTCGTAGAGCCAGTTTCTGTCGACACGACTGCCCTCGTTGGACAGGTCCGCCGCCAGGTTCTCGCCCTGGTCCCAGACGCTGTGACAGGAGAGGCAGCGGTATCGATCGAACAGCTGGCCGACCTGGCCCTGGGGATCGAAGTGCTGAGTCGCTGGTGGAGATGCGATGTATCGCTTCGACGGAGGACCCTCCTCAGTGAGACTCATCAGGGCGATGGTCAGAGCCAGGGAGTCCTCATCGGACAGACCGAAGTCAGGCATCTTCAGCACGCTGAACGCACCGGAGTTCTCCAGAGTCTTCCGCAGCCAGACCGGCCTGGATGCCTCATCCGACGGAGGAGGCATGGTGGCCTTCTTCAAGAAGCCTGCCGCCTTGACGCGGTCGAGAATCCACGTGACCGTGTCATCTTCCTTGCCGGCGGGCAGTGGGGTGCGCTCCGAGAAGAGAGCCGCGGGAGTCAGTCCCTTCCAGATTCGCTCCAGCAGTTCACGACTCGATAGCAGGTGGCTTGGCACGTCGAGGCCCTTGCCGAACTGGCCCGGGTCCTTGACCTTGGCGAAGAAGTAGTCGGGACGGGTGTGGCGGATGTCGACTTTGCCGAAGTCGAAGCGATGCAGATCCTTGCTTCCGATGTAGGTCAACTCCGGACCGATGCGGGTCGGCGAGGGACCGTGGTCGATGCCGTGGCAGCCAGAGCAGCCGTAGTTCGCGAACAGGGCCATTCCCACGGCGGCCAGCTCTTTCTTCTGCTCTCCCGGGGCGGGCTCCGGCTCGTCAAGAACCTCGTCCTCTATGTCGGGGTCGTACCATTCCTCGCAGATGTACTCCACCAGATCCGCCGCCTGCTGGTCCGAGAGCTTGAAGTGAGGCATCAGCGTCCTGGGCTGCATGCGATGAGTCTCGCGAAGCCAGGCGAAGAGCCACTTGCGATTCGTCTTCGTCGCCACGTGTACCAGCGCCGGGCCGATCGAGCCACCCACGGGTTTGCCGTTCCGTGAGAATCGCGTGACGTGGCAATCGATACACTGGAACTGCTTGTAGATCAGCGACCCTCGGTCGTAATCGCCCTCGGGCACTGCCGGGGCCGAGTCGACCATCGGCGAGCGCTGCTGCATCAGATATGCGGCGATGGCTTCGACCTCTCCGGATCGCAGCCCGTAGTCAGGCATCTTCGGAGCCGGCAGAACCGAGTCGGGCCGGGTGAGCCAGCGGGACAACCAGGCCCGAGTGACCTTGCTTCCGATTCCCGACAGGTCAGGGGCCACTCGGGGGTCGACTCCGCCCAGACCCTCGACCTGATGACAGGCGACGCAACCCAGAGAGCGGAGCATCTTCCGGCCGCGACTGATCAGCGGCGCCTGCGGTACGTCCCCCGAGACGTGGCACCGGGTGCAGGTGGCCTGCACGAAGGAGCCCGTGAGCAAGGGTTTCTCCCAGTGAGAAACTCGTCCCCAAGCTGCCTGCTTGTCCGTGGCTCTTCCCTGTCCCTGATGACAGATGGTGCACCCGTACTTCTGTTGAGGATGACTCTCCAGCAGGTTTCCGGGATGGCTTCGGTGGGGCTGTGACGCGTTCTTCATGTCCGGGTTATCGATTCCCCTGTGGCAGAGAATGCAGCGATCGACGACACCCAGCTCGGGGTTGTAGATCTGCTCGAACACGGGCCATCGGGAGACCAGCTCCTTCTTCAGAGCTGGGTCCGTTGCCTTCTCGGCCAGCAGAGTGTTGTACTCACGCTGGTGGTCGGCCCAGGACGCGGTGAACTCGTCGACGAAGGTGGCCAGTGTCAGCAGTGCGAGCAGCAGGCTAGAGAGTCCAAAGAGGGCACGAAGGCTCATGAGGCGTTCACTTCCAGGGGGAGGGGGAAAGAAGGCGTGGTCAGGCAGCGGAACTCTGGTCCTACAGGTTGAACCAGGGCGTGGCCAGCACGTACTTCACGCCGAAGACGAGTCGAAGGAGAATCTTCACCGGAATGGCAGCCATCACGGTGAGGAAGAAGCATGTGGTCAGGTAACGTACGGGTCCGAGGCGGCGATAGAAGCGGCGGGAGATCAGGCCGGGAAGAACGAACCCAACCAGCCCGAAGAGTCCCACCGATGCAAGACCTGCCGGTAGAGGGAAGTTCCACGAGAACGCCTCCGTGGCTTTCGGGATGTGCCAGTTCTCCCATGGCCAGTACCAGGCCCAGGAGAGGCCCCGGAAGTACTGGCCGATCAAGATCGTGACGAACCAGATCGCCAACCCTGCGACGAACACCGGCACGGCCAGTCGTCTGGGCTCCGCGGCCAGCCCCGGCCCGTCACCTCGGTTGATGTCCAGGTACGGCAAAGCGACAAGGCCGGCGACGATCAGGCTCGGCAGCACCACCCCGGCGAACCAGGGGTCGAAGTAGACCAGCAGCTCCTGCAGCCCCAGGAAGTACCATGCCGCCTTGGCAGGGTTGGGAGTGTTGGAAGGGTTGGCTTGTTCCTCCAGGGGTGCGTCGAAGATGAGCGAGACTGCGAATAGCACGCCCACGACCAGCACCGTGCAGATGAGCTCCCTGTAGACCAGGTGGGGCCAGACATGGACCTCTCCTTCACCGCTGGTCCTGGTGGCACCCTCGGTTCCGGAGGTACGACGCCGGCGGACGGTGATCACCTCTGTCGCTTCCTCCGAGACTCGGAGTTCCTCGAGCTTCTCAGACATATCAAGACTCCTCGTTGCCAGGTGGGTTCGCGCTCGAGACGACGCGTGTCACCGTCACGGCGTCCTTCAGGCAGATGTCCTCGCAGTACCGGCAACCCACGCAGAGTTCCGTCTCCACGTGGGCCACGGTCTGATCCGTACCCTTGTCTTCCGCCGCTTCCAGGGTGATGCAGGCCGTGGGGCATACGGACAGGCAGGCCTTGCAGCCAGCTCCAGTGCAGATCTCCCTGTCGATCTCGGCTCGCAGGGGGGGGGACTGGTCACCCTCGTAGGCGGTGTACCAGCGGACCTCGTTCCGGCCCGGGATCGCCTCGTAGTGGATCGTGTGGATCGGGCAGACTCCGGCACAGGCACGGCAGTCGAAGCAGGGAGCCGAAGGCATGTCAAGGGGTGTGCCGACCTTTCGGTTCGGACCCCGGCCTTGGAAGCCGATGGCCTCGGAGCCGATGGTCTCCCGGCAGAAACGGACACAGAGTCCACAGAGGATGCAGGCCTCGTCCTTGGATGCAAACAGCGGCTCCTGCACTCCGTACTGACGAGCCAGTTGCTGGATTACCAGTGAGTCGGGACAGCGGGACAAAAGTAGAGAGAGCAGGACCTTCCGGGCCGAATTCACCGTGTCCGTCCGGGTCGACACGACGAGGCCGTCCTCGGCGGGAAACACGCAGGAGGCGACGAGGCGGGACCAGTTCTGCCGGCTGATCTGGACCTGACAGAGGCGGCATGCACCGTAGGGCTCCACCGCGGGATGGTGGCAGAGAGTGGGGATGTCGAAACCGGCTCCCCGCAGTACTTCCAGCAGGCTCATCCCCTCTTCGGCTCTGACCTTGCGGCCATCCACGATCAGCTCGATCATTGGGCTTCTCCTACTCCACCACGATGGCATCGAACCGGCATTGCTCGAAACAGGAGCCGCACCGATTGCAGTGATTGGGATCGATGGAGTGGGTCTCCTTGAGCGCCCCTTCGATAGCATCGGCGGCGCAGACCTTGACGCAGGCCCGGCAACCATTGCACTTGTCTGGCAGGACGATGAACTTGACCAGGTCCTTGCAGACTCCCGCCCGGCATCGCCGCTGAACGATGTGCTCCTCGTATTCGTTCCTGAAGTAACGCAGGGTGCTCATCACCGGATTCGGTGCCGTCTGACCCAGACCGCAGAGGGAGGTCTGTTTCACCACACCGCTCAGCTCTTCCAGCCGGCCGAGGTCGGCAAGCTCTCCCTCTCCGCGAGTGATCCGGCTGACGATCTCCCGGAGTCTCTGCACGCCTTCCCGGCAGGGGAGACACTTGCCGCAGCTCTCGTCCTCCAGGAAGGTCAGAAAGTATCGCGTCAGGTCGACCATGCAGGTCCGGTCGTCCATGACGATCATGCCGCCGGATCCCATCATCGCTCCCAGCGCCTTGAGCTGCTCAAAATCGACAGGTGTGTCCAGAAACTGCTCAGGAATACACCCGCCGGAGGGACCGCCGGTCTGGACGGCCTTGAACGGCCGGT
Organism: Candidatus Cloacimonadota bacterium; assembly: GCA_021772705.1. Taxonomy (GTDB): domain Bacteria; phylum Muiribacteriota; class UBA6191; order JACPRK01; family JACPRK01; genus OFTM100. The sequence continues at coordinate 9,292 of JAJFLN010000541.1, forward strand.
TCTTGATCGTTCCTCCCCCGATGTCGAAGATGATCTCCCTCAGGGTCGTGCCCATCGGCACCTCCACGAGGCCCGTATTCTTCACCCGTCCCACCAGGGAGAAGACCTTGGTCCCGGCGCTCGACTCGGTTCCGATGCCCCGAAACCAGCCGGGCTCGTGGTCCAGGATCAGCGGCACATTCGCCCAGGTCTCGACGTTGTTGATGTTGGTGGGCAGCCCCCAGAGACCCTGCTGTGCCGGAAACGGAGGCTTGGGTCTCGGCTCCCCCGCCTTCCCTTCCAGAGAGGCGATGAGCGCTGTTTCCTCGCCGCAGACGAAGGCGCCCCCGCCGAGGCTGATCCGAAGATCGAAATCGAAGGACTCGTCGAAGACGGCAGGCAGGACCTGCTTGAAGGAACCGATCAATCGCACCCGGAGCGAGAAATTGAAACCGCTGCCCAGGATATCTTCGCCGAGGAACCCATACTCG
>JAJFLN010000542.1 GCA_021772705.1 Candidatus Cloacimonadota bacterium
CCGTTCCCGCCGGAGCCGACGCCATCGTCATCGTCGAGGATACCGACGGGTCCGCCACGGGGGATGTCCAGGTCTACGCTCCATCCAGTCCAGGCCGTCACATCCGGCGTCAGGGCGAGGAGGTCCATGCCGGCGAGCAGGTGCTCCAGCGCGGCGCCTCTCTGCGGCCAGCCGAGATCGGCATGCTGGCAGCCCTGGGCCATGGCCAGGTCCGGGTTCACCCCCGCCCCAGAGTGGCGGTCCTGGCGACGGGCGACGAGCTTCGGGAGCCTGGGCAGCCCCTCGATCCCGGGTGTATCCGGAACTCCAACTCTTACTCCCTCGAGTGCCAGGTCCGGGACGCTGGGGGGATTCCAGTTTCCCTCGGCATCGGCGTCGACGATCCCCAGATCCTCTTCGAGATGATGAGCCGGGGACTGAGGGAAGCCGACATCCTGGTCAGCTCCGGGGGGGTCTCCATGGGCGAGTTCGACTACGTCCTGGACATCATGGCCCGCCTCGACGCCACGGTCCACTTCGAGCGCGTCGCCCTGGCTCCGGGCAAGCCGACCACCTTCGCCACCGCCGGCGGCAAGCTCCTCTTCGGCCTGCCGGGAAACCCGGTCAGCACCATGGTCACCTTCGAGCTCTTCGTCCGCCCGGCGATCCGTGCCCTGGCAGGCGCCTCGCACATTCATCGCCCCACGACCCGGGCCCGGCTGACGGAGGACTTCAAGAAGCGGGCCGGCCGTCGGCACTACGTTCGCTGCCGGGTCACCGACGGTCCCGAAGGCTTGAGGGCGACTCCCACGGGGACCCAGAGCTCTGGCGTTCTCCGGTCCATGTCCCTGGCCAACGCTCTGGCGGTGGTCGATGAGGATCTCGAAGTTGCCTCCGCCGGCACGGAACTGACGGTCATCTTGCTGGACTTCCCCGAGGCCGCCACGCTTCGGGAAGACTGAGGAGAACCGCCCATGAGTATGCGGCCCCGCCCCAACCCGGATGGAGATTCTCTGCTCAGCCGCATGGGCAAGGAGAGGTTTGTCCTGGGCTTCGTGGAAGACCACCTGCGAGGTCTGCCCATCGCCTCCGGCACGGCAGCCAGGGAACTCCGGACGGCCCGGGACCGGGTCGACGCGAGCAGCACGGAAGTCCTGGCCACCCTCAACGAGGGTTACGGCAGGATCCGGGATTTCGAGGACGCGGCCCAGCGCCTGGGCTCCACCTCGGAGGGCACATTCACCCGACTCGAGGAGGTGGCCGAGTCCCTCCGCAACTCCCTGTCCGACACGAACGACCTGATCCGAGGAGTCAGCAGCTTCCGCCACCAGAGCCAGAAGACGGCCAACCGCACGGAGGCACTGGAGCGGACGGCCACCACGGTGCGGGACCAGGTGGCTCGCCTGGTGGACCTGTCGGAGCAGATCAACCTGCTGGCCCTCAACTCCGTCATCGAGGCAGACCACACGGGACGGCAAGGCCGCCCCTTCGCCCTTCTGGCCGAAGAGATTCGAGCCATCGCCTCCCAGGCGGCCAACGAAGCAGGGAAGGTGAAGCAGATTGTCGAGAAGATCGAGACCGAGGTGCTGGACGCAACCGGCCAGGTCGGCTCCAACGAGCAGCGCTTCCGGGACGGCGCCTCCCGGGCCAGCGAACTCACGCCCGAACTTTCGGCCCTCGAGCAGAGCCTGGACCTCCTCAGGAACGGGCAGGAGGACTTTCGACGTCAATTCCGGTCCCTGACGGAGCACATCCAGGACATCCGCTCCCGGCACGAACAGATGACCGCCGTTTCGGAACGGGTGAACCTGACCCTGGAGAGCCTCGGCTCCGCCATGCGGGAGGAGCAGGACTTCCTCGATACCCTCGGCTCCCACCTGGACAAGGCACTTGCGGGGGCGGAACAGGGCCGCTCACCCCAGGAGGCCGAGAAGGACCTGAGTTCGGTACGGAGCCACCTGACCGAGGTTCTGACAACCCTGAGCGGCGCCTTCAAGAACGAGCGAGAGCTGTCAGGCGGCCTGGACAACGCAGAGCGCCTCGCCAGCGATCAGGCCTCCTCGGCCAGCCTCTCTCAGCGCAAGGCGGAGCGCCTCGACGTGGTGGCCGAATCCTTGGCGGAACGAGCCGACTTCATCCAGGCCCGGGGCCAAGACCTGCTGGCGGCGTGGGAGTCACGGATTCTCGATCGGGTCCTGGAGCTGATCGGTCACATCGACCAGACAGCAGCCAGGACTCACGAAGCCGTCACGGCCATCGGCGCCCTCGAGGGCCGGGTCCGGAACATCGATCTGGTGGCCACCTCCATCGCCCGGCTGACCCTGAAGATCGACATGCTCGCCCTGACGGGAAACCTGGAGGCCCTCAAGGCAGGGCAGGAAGGCAGCGGCTTCGGAGCCGTGGCCTCCCGGGTCCAGCATCTGGCCACGGAATCGGCCAAGGTTGCCGACACCATCCGGGACTCGGCGTACAACCTCTCCACGGAGGTCGCCGTCATTCGCCGAAGCCTCGACGAAGCCGAGGGCGTCGCCCGGGCCGAGAATACCCGGTCATCCAGGGTCCGGGATAACCTCCTGGCTCTCAAGGAATCTCTCAGAGGCCTCGGCACGGAGCTGCAAGCAGTCCGGCAGGCCACCTCCAGCGGCGCTGCGCAAGCCGCGGGCCTGCTCAAGGACGCCGTGACGCTGGTCCGGACGACGGAGGCCACCACAGGCGGTATCCAGGACGCTGCCCGGGCCATCGGCAACACATCGACGGTCCTGGCTTCGGTCAACGGCAAGGTCGAGAAGGTGGCCATCCGCCTGGAAGCCACCAGCACGTGAGCAACACACCGCAAGCCTATCAGGTCGTCTTCCGCGTTTCCGGGCGCCTTCCCATCCCCTCCTTGAAGGGACAGGAGGGGGTGCGGGCGGTCCTCACCCGAGGCGAGTTGATCGACTGTACCCCGGACATCGTCGAGGCGGAACCGAACTCGAAGAAGAGGGACTACACTCTGGTCTTCCAGCCCGGAACCGATGGCGCCGCCGACGAGTTGAGGACCCAGCTGATTGGCGACTCCGAGCTGGACAAGGTCCGGGTCGATCCCCTCGTTCTGGAAGCCACCCGCCTCAGGCCCAGGGGTGATATCCCGGTCAACGCCGAGAGGCTCAACGAGCTGGAGACCCAGGCATCGGAGGTGTTCGGCGCCGTGTCGCGGCTCGGGAGCATCCTGGATCGGGCATCGGCCCGGGACGAGGACGACTTCAACGGCCGCTGGGAGGACATCCAGAGGGCGCGGCAGCTGCAAGAGAGCCTGCTGCCCTCGGTGCAACGGCTGAGGGAGGCCACTCGAAACATTCGCCTCGTCCCCGCTGCCCAGCTGCTGGCTCGGATGCATCGAGCCGTCAGGGATCTGGCGAGAGAAAACGGAAAAGACGTCGACTTCATCGTCGAGGGCAAGGAGATCGAGCTGGATCAGAACGTGCTCGAGACCATGCGCGAGCCTCTGCTGCACCTGGTCCGAAACTCCGTCGGCCACGGCATCGAACCGCCGGAGGAGCGGGAGGCGGCCGGCAAGCCGGCGAAGGGATCCATCAAGGTCCAGGTCTACCTGGCTGGAGACAACTGTGTCTTCGAGGTCATCGACGATGGCCGGGGACTGGACCGCGAGAAGATAGGAGCCCGGGCGGCCAGGGCCAGCCTGGTCACGCGGCCTGAGCTGGAACAGATGAGTGACAGTCAGGTGTTCAGCTTCATCTATGCTCCAGGGGTGACCACGGCGGACCAGCTGTCCACGCTCAGCGGCAGGGGGATCGGCATGGACATCGTCAGGAATGCCATCGTCAAGCTGGGAGGCACCATCGAGACAGCCGGTCAGCCCGGAGACGGAGCCCGGTTCACCATGCGAGTCCCCGTATCGGCGTCGCTGATCCGGGCTCTGGTAGTGGAAGCCGCGGGCCGGCGAGTGGCGATACCCACCAGCTCGATCCGGTCCATCGGAACCGCTGAAGACTGGAGAGAGGGCCACCACGGCGCAACCGTTCCCCTCATCAGCCTGGCCAGCGCTCTCGGGTGGGGCGATCCTCCTGCATCGAAGGTGGTGGAGGTGGGCGTGGCGGAACGGCGGATCGGCCTCGCCGTGGAGAGCTGCCTTCATAACGAAGAGCTCGCCCTCCGGCCTCTGGGAGAGTTCCTGGGCCAGATTCCCGTGATCCGTGGAGCGGCGCTGCTGAGCGACGGACACCCGATTCTGATTCTGAACGCCGGCGAGCTGGTGAATCAGCTGAGGATCTGACCTGACCATGCCTCCTACCTCATCCACGGAGATGACCACCTCCTCGGCCCTGGAGCAACTCGAGGAGCTGGCCATCGAAATCGGAATGCTCGGTCCATGGAACTGCGGTGAAGAATTCGCGGCCTGCCTCGATGTCCTGGCCGATTCGTTTCAGTCCTCGAGCCCCGATGCGTCAGAGCTGGCCAGAGAAAGCGCCACCATGACCCGGCGGATTCTGGCCAAGCAGGTTCCTCTCCCCCGGGGTTACACGGAACATCTTCTGGAAGCGCTGGAGGCGCTGGGACAGCATCAGTCCGGCAAGGACGTGACGGCGGCGGTCAAGTCCTTGCTGCCCCACTTTGCCGTCCCGGAGGATTCGGGCCCTGAGCCGGAGGCCGTTCTGCCCGACGTGACGGACCTCTTCCTGGCCGAGGCCGATGCCTGCCTGGAACAGGTGGAGCCCCTGGTCCTGGAACTGGAGCAGGGATTCTCGTCAAAGGAGCTGTTGACCCAGCTGGCCAGAGCACTTCACAACCTCAAGGGAAGCGCCGGCATGGCCGGCCACGAATCGATCGTCACCAACGCTCACTCCATGGAGACGGAGGCGCTGGGCCTGGTGGAGAACCCGGATCAAGATCGGAGCAAACTGGTCGACATTCTCCTCTGGGGTCTGGATGATGTCCGTACCGACCTGGACGGGTTGCGCCAGGTTCGTCTGGAGATCGCCTCTAGCACTGGCCTCACCGATGGCGGACAGGAGAGCACGAACTACCTTCTCATCACTTCCGGTGGGCAGCGAATGGCCGTGCCGGTGAAGCGGATTGGCCGGGTGGCCCGTGTGCCGGGCTGCGCGCCCGTACCGTTCACGCCGCCTTCCGTGTTGGGGTTGGTCAATCTGGGAGGGGAGCTCATGCCTCTGATCGATCTGGCTTCCAGGCTCGGGCTCGAGCCCCCCCCTTCGGGAGATCGCTGGGCCCTTGTGGTCTCCCGGCAAGGTGAGCAGGTCGCCCTGCAGGTGGAGGCCGTTGCCGAGATCCGATCCGTGGCAGCCGACCTGCTCGGAGCCGTGACGGACCCCATTCAGCATCAGTACAGCACGATCCTCCTTGGCCTGGAAGAGGGCATTCCGGTGATCGACACGGGTTTGATATTGAATCATCCGGACCGGACCGGTGAGGGAGAGCAGGTCTGATGGCCAGGACGGTACTCATAGTCGATGACTCTCCCACGATCCGCAGCGGCGTGAGGCGTCTGCTTGAAGGAGCCGGTTACCAGGTGATCGCCGAGGCGGCCGATGGATCCGAGGCGGCCGATTGTTACTTCCAGACGCGGCCTGACGTGGTTACACTGGACCTGGAGATGAGACCCGTCGACGGCTTTGGAGCCCTGGAGAGAATCTGCAGCCAGGATCCGGCGGCCCGGATCATCGTCTTGACGTCAGCCTTTCGAAGATCCAATGTGTTGAAGGCTCTGCAGCTGGGAGCGGGCTACGTCCTGAAGAAACCCCCCGAGCGAGCCAGGTTGCTGGAGGCGGTCCGGCGACTTCTGGAATCCCCTTCCCCTCTGTCGAATTCGATTCCGAAAGTTCCCTGATGGAAGAAACGAAGAAACGAGTTCTGATCGTCGACGACTCGCCTGTCGTGCGGACGCTGCTCAAGCACGTCATCGACGGCTCGGGAGACATGGAGGTCGTTGGCGAGGCCAGTGACGGCGCGGAGGGAATCCGGAAGATCAAGGAGCTGCACCCCGACGTGGTCACCATGGACGTTCAGATGCCCAGAATGGACGGCCCTCGCGCCATCCAGGAGATCATGAGGGACTGCCCGGTCCCGATCATTCTCTGCAGCGTCCTGGCCATCGAAGGAGCTCCGGTCGTTCTGCAGGCCCTGCAGAATGGCGCCATCGATTTCGTCACCAAGCCCAAGAGCATCCTGGGCAATACAGCCGGTATGGCCAGCGCCCTGCTCGACAAGCTCAGAGCGGCCCAGAGCGCCAACTGGGAGTCCATGGTGGCTAATGCCGAAGAGCTGCCTCCACTGAGCGGCCAGAAGCCGGAGGCCGACGGCCCGCCGAAGCGAGTGATTCCGGCGGGGGAGAAAGCCACGGATCTCGTGGTGATCGGCGCCAGCACCGGCGGGCCCCGCACCATTCTTGCCGTGCTCCCCGAGTTTCCCGCCGACTTTCCCGCCAGCATCGTGGTTGCCCTTCAGGACACCCCAACGGCGATCGTGAAGCTGCTGTCGGACCAGCTCGTGGAGGCCTGTCCCATGCCGCTGGTGCTGGTCACCAAGGAAGTGTCCCTGAAGCCGGGCACGATCTACCTGCTCAACGGGGACAACCATGCAATGGTGGTCAGGGGAGCCGAGGCAGAGGCCAAGTTGAAGGTCCTGGAACGGGTGGGAGACGCGGACCAGACCCCTTCGCTGAACGGCCTGTTCTCCAGCGTCGCCGTGGCCTGCGGTAGCCGATGCTTGGGGATCATCCTGACGGGCAGCGGCAAGGATGGGGCTCTGGGTATCAAGAAGATCAAGCAGGCTGGGGGGAAGACAATCGCCGAGGACCGGAAGACAGCGGTCATCTTCGAAAAGCCCAGCACCGCCATTGGAATGCAGGTCATCGACCGGGTAATGTCCAGCCAGAATGTGGTGGATGGCGTCCTGGAATTGATGGCCGTCGCTGCGGACGAAGCCGCAGCAGCAAGGGAAAAGGCCAAGAACGCAAGCTGAGGAGAGGCTGATGGATGAACCGACCAAGCGGGTGCTGATCGTCGATGACGAACCCGAGATCAGAGGGATGCTCAAGCGAGCAGTGGAGCGGCAGCTCAAGCTGCACGTCGATGTCGCTGCCAGCGGTCTCGAGGCCTTGGAGGAGATCCGGAAACATACCTACGACCTGCTCGTCACGGACCTGAACATGCCTGAGATGGACGGGAAGACGCTCTTTACGGCCGTCAAGGAGCATCACCCGGAGATCGAGGTCATCGTCCTCACCGCCAACCCCTCCATGGATTCCACCATGGCCGCCGTGAAGAGCCACGTTCATTCCTTCCTTACCAAGCCGATCCGGATGCAGGCTTTCCTGGATACGGTCAAGGCAGCCCTGGAAGCGGGTGACAGGAAGAGCAAGGCCGACGGGACCGGCGACGAGGACAAGACCCAGTCCGTCACCCAGATTCTGAATGACGTTCAGGAAGCCGCCAGCCGTCTGTCGGCAGAGCTGGAGAAGCTCGCCGGAAGCGCGCCGGCGAGCACACTGATGAACCTCCACACCGACGCCTCGGTCGTGAAGGACGGTATTCGCCGCATCCGGTCACTGATACAGCAGGGCTGAAGTCTCAGCCCCGCTGTTCAGTCACTTCACTCCCCCAAGGTCTTCTCTATCCAGGCAGCGTAGTCGCCGCCGAAACCGACTCGGGTCTGCTGCTCCTTCACCCGCTTCAGGATCGACTCTCGCTGCTCAGCCGAGATCGGGGGCCGGCTCTGCACCGCCTCGCCGACCTTCTCGGCGGCCTCATGGAGTCTGGACTCGCTGCGGCCGAATCGGGTGTCGGCCTCGTCCAGCGGCTGGCCGTCGAGACCCATGTACTCACGGCTCACGAAATCGGCCACGGCGGCCCCGTGCTTGCGAGAGACGGCGATGTTGCCCTTGCCCGTGACCACGTTTCCCACGCCGAACACGTTCTCGTGTCCTTCCAGCCTCGCAGCTTCGTCTTCCGTGAACTTGTAGAACTCACCGTCCATGGGAATCCCGGGGATGACCTCCGGCACGGACCCGATGGAACTGACGATCATCGGCGATCGATACTCCACTTCCGTGCCCGGCAGCTTGTGAACCCGGCCATCCTTGATCTCCGTTCGGATGAAACGGACTCCCACGAGCCTGCCGTCTTCGACAATCTCACCGATGGGGGCGTGGGTCGGTTGGAACCGGAACAGGAACTTTCGCATGGTGTTCTCCAGGACCCGCTCCCGGACTTCCTCGGTCTTGCGCCGGGAGGCCTCGTCAGCCCCG
>JAJFLN010000543.1 GCA_021772705.1 Candidatus Cloacimonadota bacterium
CGTCCTGGTCGACGCCGAGGCCTTGCCCCCGGGAGATCTGGAGCGATACATCCTGGCCGTCCCGGGTGTGGTCAGCTGCCACCAGATCCGATCACGGGGCCGATCCGACGACATCCAGATCGATCTTCACCTGCAGGTCGATCCTTCCCTCACCATCGTCGCCGCCCACGAAATCGCACATGCAGCCAAGGACAAACTGATGGAGAAGTATGCCTCCGTCACGGACGTCATCATTCACATCGAGCCGGCCAAGGAACTGATGAACTCCCCGGAGGGAGTCGAGGAGCAATACCCATGAATTAGATGAACAGGTCAAACTTTCGTATGTCATTCAAGTGTTCATCACCACTCTCGGTCCCACCAGTCCAATTGGGGGTTTGGGGGAGCTGGCTCCCCCAACAGGGTGTGGGGGGGTATTGAGTCTAGGAAGACTCTTCCTTCTTCGGGTCCTGATAGTCGTAGGCGTGAAGCTTGCGTCGCAGGTGGCGGACACTGATACCGAGTGACTTCGCTGCCCGGGTCCGGTTGCCGCAGGTCTTCTTCAGGGACTCCAGGATGTGCTCCCGCTCCAGGTCCGCCAGGGAGAGGCCCAGGCGACCGATGACGGGATCGGTGCCAGGAGTCTCCAGCGGCGAGGGTGGACTCCCTGGGCCGCATGGAGACGGATCGGTCGCCTGGGTGGGTCTTCCCGATTCCTCCAGCCGGCTCAGCGGCGGCGCCAGCTCGGCATGGATTGGCCGCAGGACCGACTCCGGGAGCGGCACTGGTACCGCTGGCTTTCCCGCCACGGCCCGGCGGATGGTGGGCGGGAAGTCGGTGGCCTCGATGACGGTCCGGTCCATGGCCTGAATGGTGGCGTACTCAACGGCATTGGAGAGCTCTCGAATGTTTCCCGGCCAGTTGTGGGCCAGGAGGAACTTCATCCCATCCGGGCTGATCTCCGTCGGGCCACCGGCCCGTGAAACCCGGCCCGTCTTGAGGAAGTGGTATGCCAAGAGAGGGATATCCTCTTTCCGCGCCCGCAGGGGCGGCACGTCGATCCGAAAGACGTTGAGACGGTAGAACAGGTCCTCCCGGAACTTCCCTTCCGCCACCAGCGTCTCCAGGTCCTTGTTGGTAGCACAGACGATCCGGACATCGACGTTGGTCTCCCGGGAATCGCCAAGACGCCGGAATGAACCGTCCTCCAGGACTCGCAGGAGTTTGACTTGGGCCCCGGTCGTGAGCTCACCAATCTCATCGATGAACAGCGTTCCTTCATCGGCGGCCTCGAAGAGTCCGCGCTTAAAGGCGACGGCTCCCGTGAAGGCCCCCTTCTCGTGACCGAAGAGCTCGTTCTCCACCAGTGTCTCTTGCAGTGCTCCGCAGTTGACGGCGATCAGCTGATTGTCAGACCGGTTGCTGGCAGCATGGACCTCCTGAGCCACCAGCTCCTTGCCTGTCCCCGTCTCGCCTTGGATCAGCACCGGCGATTCGGTTCGGGCCACCCGATGGACGGACTGCAGGACCTGCTCCAGGCAGCGACTTGTACCGACCAGATTCGCCCGGACACCTCGGCGAGCCAGCTCCTCGCGCAGCAGAATCGTCTGTTTCTGAAGGGATCGCTTCTCGAAGGCCTTTCGAACCAGTAGCTCCAGCTCGGCCAGTTCCAGGGGCTTGGTGAGATAGTCATAAGCCCCCAGCTTCATCGCCTCGAGCGCCGTATCTATCGACCCATGGCCCGTGATGAACAGGACCTCGAGACCGGGCTGGAGTTCCTTCAGCTGCTTCCAGAGTTCGAGCCCCGAGATGCCCGGAAGCCGAACGTCCAGAATGGCGATGTCAAAGTAGCGCTCACGAGCCAGGGCCAGTGCCTCCGTGGCGTTTCCAGCCACCATCGGGGCGTCGTTGCGCTCCTCGAACCTTTCATGAATAACGGAGCGGATATCCTCCTCGTCGTCCACTATCAGGATGTTCATGCCTCTCTGCATCTCAGGCGGCCTCGTTCCGTGTCACCGGCGAAGCCGAGCTGGCAAGCCGGACGGTGAAGAGCGTCCCTCTTTCGGGAGAGCTGTCAAAGGTGATGGAGCCGTTCAACTGCTTGACGATGCGCGAGCAGATCGCCAGCCCGAGGCCTGTGCCGAGGCCCGTCGACTTGGTTGTGAAGAACGGCGAGAAGAGGTCGCTCCGATGCTCTTGGGGAATGCCCTCGCCCCGGTCCTCGAACTCCAGGCAGACCTCGCCGCCCTCCTGCCGGGCCCGGATCGAGACCGTACCGCCCTCGGGACTGGCGTCCAGAGCATTGGTCAGAAGGTTCAGCATGACTTGTTGCAGCTCCCCTTTTTGCCCAAGTACGGGGTGCAACCCCTCGTCGATCTCGGTCTCCACCACGATGGCTCGCTGTCGGGCCTCTGGCTCCACCAGCGACAGGGTGTCAGCCAGGGCCCGAGCTATGTCGACCTTCGCCGGGGGGGCGTCCACACCCCGGGTGAAGTTGAGCAATCCCATGGTGATGTCCTTGCACCGCTTCACATTCTTCCGGATCGTGGCCAGGTGCTTGGGGAACTTCTTGAACGAGTCCCGCTCTGCCAGGTCTGGCTTCTTCGCCGCCTCCGAGAGCTGTTCGGCGTATGCCGAGATGCTCGTCAGGGGATTGTTGATCTCGTGGGCGATGCTCGAGGCGAGTTCTCCCAGAGCGGCCAGCTTGGCAGCCCGCAGGAGCTGGGTCTCGAGGCGCCGGCGCTCGGTGATGTCCTGGACCAGCTCGAGGACGTGATCCGATTTGCCATCTGCCGCCAGGACCGGCGCGGCGATGACCCGGAAGAACTGTTCCTCTCCGGACTCCAGCTCCACCCTGTGCTCCGAGACGGCAAGCTCTCCCGTCTCGAAGGCCTCCTCGACGGGGCATTCCGGGCAGACTTCGGTCCGGTTCCAGAGACTCTTGAAGCAAGGGCTGATCGGCTCGCCATCGCGCTCCGAGAGCTTCTGAAAGGCAGGTATGACCCGGAATTCCCGGGTGATGGGAGTGACCCCCATCCCCAGGCCGGCTCTCAGGGCTTCCATCCGGGCCAGCTCACCTGAAACGGTCTGCTCCAGCTCGCCGATCTGCTCGTTGAGAGACTCGATTCGCTGCTCCGCCTCTTCCCGGTCAGCGCGGGAAAGCATCCATCCCAGGCCGGTAATGGAGCAGAGTATGAGCAGGACGAAGAGTGCAATCCACATGATCCAGTACCCGCCCGGTCTCGCAAGGACTTGGAGCGACCAGTCGTCGGGAAGGAATCCCTGGAAAGCCAGTCGAGGACGGGCCCCTATTGTATGCCCTGCCCCCTGCTGAGCTCAACCGCCATGGTGACAATATGTCCGGGTTGCCCGTTCCAGCCGATCCCGAAACACGGGTAATGAATACTCGCAAACTTATTGTATGGTGACCCTTGTTACTTACCGTTCAGGGGTCGCTGAGCTATCTTCGAGGCCACCCTGTCCTGGCGATTGAGTTGCCACTCGGGCACGAGGTTCATCGGATTCGAGAGTCCCGGAGACTCTTATCACCCAGCAGGAGGTCGCATGGAGCGAAGATCGCTGATTTCATGGCTGTTCATGCTGTGCGGTCTCGCCGTCAGCTACGGAGCGGGCGTGTTCTACGCGCTTCGGTTTCTCTATCCCAGCCGAAACGCCGTGGTCCGGCAACTCTATGTAGCCGCTGCAGACTCGATCCGTCCCGGTCAGAGTCTTTCCTACACCCTCCCCTCGGGCGCCAAGGTCGCCGTGACCCGGACGGTCAAGGGGCTGGTGGCTCTGTCGAACACTTGTCCCCATCTGGGATGCAAGGTCCACTGGGAGGGCGAGAAGAATCGATTCCTGTGCCCCTGTCATGACGGTGTCTTCGACCCTGAGGGAAACCCGGTCTCCGGCCCCCCGGCCTCTGAGGGCACGCCTCTCGGCAAGTACGAGATCGCCGAGAAAGACGGCCAGGTGTACCTGGTTTTCGAGGAGGTGTGACAAGTCCCATCATGAGCCGCACCCTCGAAACCGCAGCAGACTGGATTTCCGAGCGGATTCCCCTTCAGCTGGAGCAGCTGAAGCACTTCGGCAGTGAGCCGGTGCCCTACCACCTGAAGCGGTGGTGGTTCTGCCTGGGCGGAACCCCGGCGTACCTGTTCCTGGTCCAGATACTGACGGGCATTCTGCTCACGTTCTATTACGTACCCGATCCGGAGAAGGCCTACGACAGCGTCCAGGCCCTCTCGTCGGGAATCCCCTTCGGCTGGTACATCCGAGGCCTGCACAAGTGGTCGGCGAACCTGATGATCGTGACGGTGGTCCTCCACGCCCTGCGGGTCTTCTTCACCGGCGCTTACCGGAAACCGCGGGAGATCAACTGGGTCATCGGCTGCGGCATCCTCGGGACCGTGCTGGTCTTCGGATTCACGGGCTACTCCCTGGTCTACGAGCAGCTGTCCTACTGGGGCGCCACGGTGGCCGGTAACCTGACTCAGGCCGTGCCCTTCGTGGGTCAGTACCTGGGCGATCTCCTCCGTGGAGGCGAGCGGATCGGGGACAACACCCTGACCCGATTCTTCGTGCTCCACATCGGGGTGCTGCCGACGGTGCTGATAGCTCTGCTCGCGGTTCACATCCTGCTGATCCGTCTCATCGGGGTGACGGAGTACCGGTTCGAGGACGAGCCGGAGGAGAAGCAGACCTTCCCCTTCTTCCCGGACCACTTCCTGACGGAGGTCGGTATCGGGGTGGTGCTGATGATCATCCTGACCTGCCTGGTCTGCATCTTCCCTCCGGGGCTGGGCGAACGAGCGGATCCTCTGGTGACACCGGAACACATCAAACCTGAATGGTACTTCTTCTGGGCCTTCCGGTGGCTGAAGCTCACCGGTCTTCAGCTCGCCGTCATCAGCCAGGGTCTGGCAGCGATGACGATGGTCTGCTGGCCCTGGATCGATGCCGCAATACGCCGGCGCAGACCCGACAGTGACGCTTCGATCTGGATTGGCATCGTAGCTTTTCTCACCCTGCTTGGCTTGACCCTCTGGGAGGCTCTTGCATGACACTCGACACGAAACGATACATAGTTGGAATTCTAGGCTTCATGTTCTTGATCTGTCTGATCATCGTTGCCTGGGTTGAGGGGGGCAAGCAGCGCTTGGGCCATCGGGTAACGCCTGCCGTGGCCGCTGACAGCAAGGACTGCGTCACCTGTCACATGGTGACGTCACCGGTGGTGGTGAAGCAGTGGGAGGACTCCCTGCATGCCAAGCGCGGTGTCGGCTGCTTCACATGTCACGAGGCGCTGAAGGGCGACGTGGACGGCTTCGAACACCACGGTCGCCGGATCGCCACCATCGTCAGTCCCAAGGACTGCGCCCGGTGCCACAACAAAGAGTTCCACGAGCAGCAGGGCAGCCGCCATGCCGACGCGGCCAAGTTCACGGGCTCCCTGGACAACTTCCTCGGTGAGATCGTCGAAGGCGGACCGGCGGCGACGCTGGGTTGCAAGGCGTGCCACGGCTCGACGGTGAAGGTGCTGCCCGACGGGCGGCTCGATCCGGCCACCTGGCCCAACGGCGGCATGGGACGAATCAATCCCGATGGGTCCAAGGGTTCCTGCGCTGCGTGCCATTACAGACATGACTTCAGCCTGGCCATCGCCCGCGGCCCCGAGACCTGCGGCAAGTGTCACATGGGTCCCGACCATCCTCAGATCGAGATCTACAACGAGTCGAAGCACGGCGTTCGATTTGCCACCTTCCGGGATCAGATGAACCTGACCTCGAAGGAGTGGATTCCGGGCAAGAATTACCACGCGGCTCCGACCTGTGCGACCTGCCACATGTCAGCCACCAAGAACCAGGGGGTCACCCACGATGTGGGCACACGACTGAGCTGGACCCTGCGGCCCGTCATCTCCACCCGGCAGGAGAACTACGAGAAGAAGCGGAAGGACATGCTCGACGTCTGCAACCACTGTCATTCCAAGCAGTGGTCTGAGAACTACTACAAGCAGTTCGATGCCTTCGTGGAGCTGTACAACGAGAAGTTCGCCGAACCGGCCGCGGAGATCATGAAGGGCCTCAAGGCCTCGGGCAAGATAACGCCGATCCCCTTCGACGACGAACTGGAGTGGATCTTCTTCGAGTTGTGGCATCACGAGGGCCGGCGCGGCCGGCACGGCGCCGCCATGATGGGCCCCGATTTTGTCCAGTGGCATGGCGCCTACGAGGTGGCCAAGCACTTCTACAGCAGCTTCCTTCCCAAGGCGAGGAAGCTGGATCCGGAGCTAGTGGATCGCGTTATCGAAGGCTCACCGCACCACGCCTGGCGAAACGGACTTTCCAAGGAAGAGATGGAGCGACAGCTGAACTTCTACAAGGAACGATACGGTCAATGAAACCTTCCTGAGGTGGCGATTCCGAGGCCGGGACGGACCGGGACCGATTCCCTCAGGGATTCAGGATTCGGAGAAGACAGATGAGCAGAACACACGCGTCAAGCTTACTCGTCACCGCCCTGCCGGGCCTGGGCGGGCAACTCGCCGCCAGGCTCTCCGGGGAGCCCGGAATCGTGGTGACTCGCACCGAAGGCGATCGGATCGCTGTCGTCCTCGAGACGGCAGCGGCCCATAACTCCGTCGCCACCTATCAGCGGATCGTCGATCTTCAGGAGGTGGAGACCACTAATGTGGCCTACACGGGCCTGGCTCCGGAGGGCATGTCCCGGCGGAGCTTCCTGGAATCCCTGGCCGTGACGACCCTGGCACTCTCGGCTGCTGGCGGCGGCAGCCAGGTTCAGGCCGCCGGCAAGGAGAAGAAGTGGATACCCGATTCGGGAGCCACGAAGTGGAACAAGACCGTCTGCCGGTTCTGCGGCACCGGGTGTGGTGTCATGGCCGGTGTCGAGGACGGCAAGGTCGTCGCCGTCCGGGGTGATGAGCTGAATCCGGTCAACAAGGGGCTGCTCTGCGTGAAGGGGTACCACCTTCCGGGAATTCTCTACGGAAAGGACCGGCTCACCACGCCACTGATTCGCCGCAACGGCAAGCTGCAGCCCGCCACCTGGGACGAGGCCCTGGACCTGATCGCCTCGAAGATGAAGACCACCGTGGAGAAGCACGGCAAGAACGCCATCGGCATGTACGGCTCGGGCCAGTGGACTATCGTCGAAGGTTACGCCGCCCTGAAGCTGTTCAAGGGCGGCATCGGCACGGACAACGTGGAAGCCAACGCCCGGCTCTGCATGGCCAGCGCCGTCACGGGGTTCATGACCACCTTCGGCTCCGATGAGCCCATGGGTTGCTACGACGACTTCGAGCACGGCGATACCTTCGTCCTCTGGGGCAACAACATGGCCGAGATGCACCCGGTGCTCTTCTCTCGGATACTGGAGCGGCGCCGCAAGTCATCCTGGGTGAAGATCATCGATATCGGGACCCGGCGAACCCGGACCACCCGCTTCGCGGACCAGTACATCCCCATAAAGCCCGGGACGGATCTGGCCTTGGCCAACGGTATCGCCCACCTGCTGGTGAAGAACGACGCCGTGGACAAGGCATTCGTCGAGGAGCACGTGACCCTGAAGAAGGGTCTGACCCAGATGGGGTACGGCCTGGAGGATGGTTACCAGTTCAAGGACAAGCCGGAGTCGATCTCCTTCGATGACTACGTGGCCTTCCTGGCGGACTACACCCCGGAGAAAGTCTCGGCGACCACGGGTATTCCGGTATCCACCATCCAGGAGCTGGCCAAGAAGTACGGCGACAAGAGCCGCGGCGTCGTGAGCCTCTGGTGCATGGGAGTGAATCAGCATTCCCGGGGCACCTGGATGAACAACCTCATCTACAACCTTCACCTGCTGACGGGAAAGATCTCGAAGAAGGGTTCGGGACCCCTGTCGTTGACCGGCCAGCCGAGCGCCTGCGGAACGGTGCGCGAAGTGGGTACCGTGGCAGCCCGGCTGCCGGCGGACACGTTCATCACCAACCCGGAACACCGGAAGAAAGCAGCCGAGATATGGGGCGTCCCGGTGGAGAACATTCCCGACAAGCCAGGTCTACACACCATCGCCATGTTCCGGGCCCTGGCACGGGGAGATCTGAAGTTCGTCTGGGTCCAGTGCACCAACCCCTTCGTCACCCTGCCGAACCAGGCCAGGTACCGCAAGGCATTCGAGTCCGGCGAGGCATTCATGGTGGTATCCGACGTCTACCCTACGGAGACGACGGCCCTGGCAAGCGTCGTGTTGCCTTCCTCGATGTGGATCGAGAAGGAGGGCCTCTTCGGTAACACGGAGCGACGAACGCAGCAGTGGAACAAGCTGGTGGAGCCTCCGGGCCAGGCCCGAGACGACCTCTGGCAGATCGTGGAGATCGGCAAGCGGCTCGGACACGGCAAGCTCTTCGAGACCGGCGACCTGCCACTCCACGAGGGCCTGTTCGAGGAGTATCGCAAGTTCGGCTTGGGAATCGGCAAGGACCTGGCCTCCTACTCTCAGTACGTCGAGAATCGCGGCCTCCGTTGGCCCGTGGTGAACGGTGTCGAGACACGATGGAGATACCGGGAAGGCGAAGATCCCTACGTCGCTGAGGGCAAGGGCATCGAGTTCTACAAGAACAAGAAGACCGGCGGCCGGGCCGTGATCTGGGCCCGCCCCTACGAGCCACCCGCCGAGATCCCGGACAAGGACTACCCCTTCTGGCTCACAACGGGGCGGGTCCTGGAGCACTGGCACACGGGCACCATGACCCGTCGGGTTCCGGAGCTCTTCGGCGCCGTAGACAGTGCGTACATCGAGATGAACCCCGAGGACGCCCTCACCCATGGCCTGGAAGCGGGTAACCAGGTCAGGATCAAGTCTCGCCGGGGGGAGATGGTGCTTCCACTGAAGCTGAGGGAACGTTCAATCCCGGAGAAGGGCTCCGTGTTCATTCCCTTCTTCGACGAGACCAAACTGGTCAACTACTTGACACTTGATTCTTTCTGCCCCATTTCAAAGGAGCCGGACTACAAGAAGTGTGCGGTCCGGGTGGAGAAGGCATGAACCTACCAGCCATGAAATCGAGAGAGTCGATTGCCGTGCTGGTGGCCGCCATGCTGTCCCTAGCATTGGTGACGCCAGTCACGGCTGAATCGAGAGCCGACCTGGAGGCCACCCGAAAGGCCGCCCGAGCCTACGAGGGTTCTCCTCCCACGATTCCTCACTGGTACGATCCTCTGGACCAGAGTTCATGCATCACCTGTCACAGCGAGGGGCTCGACGTCGGCTACGGGAGGCCGGCGCCGATCGTCCCCCACCCGACATGGCTCGCTTGCCTGCAGTGTCACGTCAACCGGGCCGAACCGGGCGTAGAACTACCGGAGAACTCACTGACCGGACTCGGTCTGACTTCAGGAGCTCACCGGGCTCACTCGGAGGCGCCGCCAGTGGTGCCCCACCGGGTGTACGGCAGGGACAACTGCGCCTCCTGCCACGCCGGTCCAGGCACACACGAAGCAATCCGAACCGACCACCCGGAACGTCAGCACTGCCTGCAGTGCCACGTCGCCGATACCACCATGGAGTACCACATGCACTGATAAGGGTCGGAGCCTGGGGCAGACGGCACCGCAACAGCGGGTCGCCATGGCTTTTACCCGGGAAGGAGTAGAGAAATGAAAAGGCTTCTACTAGTGGCCATTGCGATGGCCACGCTTCACTCATCCGTCTGCGCCGAGACGGTCGATTCGAGAGAACCGAAGTTCTCCGGCAGCCTGCGCTACAGGGCCGAGATCTTCAGCGATCTGGATTTCAATGGCGCCGTCGGTGTGGACAACGACTACATCCTGCAACGGTTGCGTCTGAACGCAGACCTGCCCATCGGTGAGAAATCCCGGGCCTACGTGGTCCTGCAGGATTCGCGTATCTTCGGCGAGGAGTTCCTGCCCAGGCTCACCATGCGCCCCATCGACCTGCAGCAGGGGTTCTTCGAGACCCGGGACCTCTTCGGTACCGAAGGACTGTCCCTGAAGGCCGGACGTCAGGAGATCGCCTACGGCAAAGAGCGAATCGTCGGTAAGTTCGCCTTTAACAACGTGGGGCGCACCTACGACGGCTTCCGGATGCGATACGACCGGGACGGCGGCTGGCATGAGCTGTTCATCGCCCGGATCATCAACGATCCCTCCGCTCCCAGCGATCAGGCCCTCTCGGGATTGCACAACTACTTCGACCTGGGCGAGAAACGGAGCGCCGAGGCCTACATCTTCCGCCGCCGCGACGCCCGATCCGGAGTCGACCTGGACGAGTACACCTACGGCGTCCGATCCTGGGGTCCTCTGGACGGCAACTTCGACTACTCCTTCGAAGGCGCTCTGCAGGGCGGCAACCGTGGCGTCAACGATATCGACGCCTGGGCGTTGCACTCCGGTGTAGGCTACAACTTCGAGTGCGAGCGCAAGACCCGGGTGGGCGTGGAGTTCAACGCCGCTTCCGGCGATGACGACCCGACGGCGGGGACGGTCAAGACCTTCGACAACATGTTCCCCACAAACCAGTACCACTACGGGCTGGCAAACCGGTTCAGCTGGCGGAACATGTCGAACCTGAAGATCGACGTCTCGACGGACATCGCCCAGAAGCTGCGAGGAACCCTGGCCTACCACTGGTTCAAGCTCCAGGACGTCCGGGACTTCTGGTACGCCGCCAACCGGGTCCCCATCGGGTTCATCGGCCGGGACGCCACGGGGACCGTCTCCGACGACGCCGGCAGCGAGATTGACGTCCTCCTGAAGTACAAGTGGAGGCCTGATGTGGCCCTCGAGTTCGGCGCCGGCATCTTCGACCCCGGCAGCCGAGCTGCCGCCACGCCGCGGGACACGGCGACGGCGATCTACTTCCAGACGGTCTGGAAGTTCTGACCCGGACCTCATGGCACCGAGATTGACCAGCGGGCCTCCCCAGAGGCCCGCTTTTCTTCAGTAGTACTTCACGCAGGCCATGGCCAGGCCGACCAGCCCGAGACCCCATGCCCAGAAGAGTGTCTTCACCAGGATCTGGCGAGTGGTGACGCCGGCGAAGCTGGCAGTCCAGACGTTGTGAGTATTGGTGGGGTCGCAGATTCCTTGGATCTGTCCCACACTCAGAAGGGCGGCCATGATCGCCGAGGGTGGGATGGCTCCCGTGGCGTGCAGGATTCCCGTCAATCCGAAGCCGAGACCCCAGATGTTCAGCGGTCCCCGGTAGAGGGCCAGAGGAGCGGCCAGGGCGAATAGACAGAAGTATCCCAGAGGTCCCTGAGGCGCCACGGCGGACATGCCGGGCTCCAGGGCTGCCCGGACAGAGGGATGCCAGAGGGCTTTCAACAGCATTCCCAGTCCCATCAGCAGCGCCGTGGCGGGGGCGACCGCCACCAGTCCCTCGACGACGCTCTGGGTGAGAAGCCGGGCCGAACGACGGCGGCCCAGGGCCAGGTATCCGTAGAGCAAGCTCACCAGGAACGCAGCCAGGGGCCCCATTCCAAGAACGACGACGAGCAGGACGGGCAAGACAGCGGTGAGATAGACCGCGGACGGGAGGTCGCCTCCAGCGGGACTTGTCAGCATCCTCGGCAGCACCCTTGCCCAGGTCAGGGCCAGGGCTGGAAAAGCCGCGAGCCCCCGAAGGGATTCCCTCAAACTGCCTCCGGGTTCACGAACAGACTCGACGAAGAGAAAGAGAATCCCGGCGAGAGCGGCAAAGAACGCCAAGGGCAGTGCGAAGTCTTGCACCGTGGAAAGCTCGAGTCCCAGTACTTCCTTGTAGACACTCCAGTTCAGGGGATTGAGGATTCCCCCGATGCTGATTCCGAACAGGAAGGAGGACGCGGCGGTCAGAGGCGGTACTCCTATTGCCTGCAGCACGGGCAAGACAACGGTTCCGATCATCACGATCGCTCCCAGACCGCCTAGAGTGGTGAACAGAAGCGCCACGAGCAGCATCATCACGATCGAGACCCCGAGAGGGTTGTCACCGGACAGCTCGGCCGTCACGCCGATCACCCGAGCCGTGACACCGGACTTCTCGAGAAACACGGCGACCATGGCCCCCGCCATCAGGGTCACGTAGGCGACGTGGAGCATGAGCGCTCCATCGTTGATCACGGTCCCGGCGATCTCTCCCCCGGCAGCAGCGATTGCCGGCAGCGAACCCCGGAGACCCTGATCCGCCAGCTGTCCCCAGGGTGGGACACTGGTCACGGCGATGGCCAGGGCCATGCCTGGCAGAGCCAGCAAGGTGGGCAAGACCCGCAGGAAAATAAGGGCGCCACCGGC
This sequence comes from Candidatus Cloacimonadota bacterium, assembly GCA_021772705.1. Classification (GTDB taxonomy): domain Bacteria; phylum Muiribacteriota; class UBA6191; order JACPRK01; family JACPRK01; genus OFTM100. The sequence goes on from JAJFLN010000543.1 coordinate 12,276, forward strand.
GAGGAAGATACCGAGGATGAGGACGGCCAGCATGGCGGTCAGTCGCCCTGTTCCGGGAACCGGATACGAATCTCCGTGACTCCCTCCAGAGCGTCGGCAATCTTGCCAACTCTGACGGGAACTGGCTGCCAGGGTCCCTGATGGAATCGGACCTCGCAGACTCCCGATCCGGGCCGGATGTGGCGGGAGAACAGGGGCGCCAATCCCTCCAGGAATGGGCGGTCCGTCAGAGGTCCGACGATGAGCCAGGCCGGGACATTGCCCCAGACATAGGCCAGATGTGGGCTGCGAGCGTGGCGGGAGGGCAGGATCTGAAAGGCTCCGATCTGTCCCTTGGGGGATGTGGAGACTCCGATCACACCGGGGTGATTGGCCCGGATCCGGCCGACGCCGACATGGGCCGACCCACCGAATCGTCCGACAGCGCCCACGGCACGCTCCACCCTCGCCAAAACCTTTCTCGAGCCATCGGAGAACCTTGCCCGCAGGAGTCCCCCCTCCCGGTTTGCCACGTGAAGCTCGGTGAGGTCGACTTCGGGACGCAGGGAGACCAGGACAAGCACATCCCGGAGTCGAGGCAGATAACCCGAGGGCAGCGGATCGAGTTCGCCCGAACGTTCCAGATACACCGGATTGCCCACCCGGGGTGAGTCCTCAGGTCCGAAGGGCCCCGTGCCGGCCGGCACATCAGTGAAGATCGAGGCCTGGTGCGAGAAGTAAGACTTCACCCCTGCCTCGTCCTGACCCATGAGTTCCCGGGGTTGCAGGGTGATGAGCATGGCGTGAGCTTCACCGGAACCGACCTTCAAGTGAATCGCGTTCACCGCAGAGGCGGCGACGGTGCCATCGGACACCCAGTCGGCTGCGGTGAACCCTGTGGGGGAGGTCTCCTCCGCGTAACCCAGGTTGGGGCGAATGACCCTGCCTAGGAGGCGCCAGGTCGCCCCTCGGTTCCGGGAAACCTCGATGGCCCCTCGGAAACTGTTGACGACCCTGACCCGGCACTCCTCTTGTGAGTCCTGAGCCTGCAGACTCGAGGCTGGCGCGGCGAACAGAACCAGGGCCAGTAGCCCGGCCCGTGTCCAGCTCCGCATCAGCCGGCGCAGGGCATGGATTCCGGACGAAGCCAGACCACCAGAACCTCGACAGGAGCCGCCCCCCAGCGCGGGACCGCCGGCACAGGTGACGGACAGGATGCCAGGCGTGCCGGCTCCCCGCAGCGAGAACGAATCAGTCCTCGTCCTCGTCGTCCTCGTAGAAGTCGCCGTCGTCGTCCTCCTCGTCATCGTCAAAGAAGTCGCCGTCGCCGGCTGGCTTCGGAGGAGCCAGGTCGACGCCCATATCCTCGATGTTCAGGACGAAGTGAGTCAGGACTTCCATCTGCTTCTTCGCGTCACCATCGAGCACGTTGGGGAACATGGTCATGCCGTTCTGCCAGAACGACGGCATCCGCGTATTCGACTGAATTGCTCCGGGATTCTCGAGCCAGCGCTGCACCCATTCGGGCTGCAGTCTCTGGCCTGCCAGCACCAGGTTCGGCGCCTTGGTCGCCGCTTCCTCGGCGGAGAGCTTGCCCTCGGGAACCACATGGCACTTGAGGCACTGAAGAGTATTGAAGATCTGTGTGGCTCCTTCCTTCTCGGCGTCCGTGAGTACTCGCTCGGGGCGGTACTCGAAGGGATAGGGTTCCGCCTCGAGAGCAGCGAAGAAGCGAGCCAAGGCCTCGGCCTCGTACTCGGACATCTCGAAGGTAGGCATCCGGATCTTCAGGAAGGGCCTGAGAGTGACGGGCTGCTTCAAGAACCCGATCAGCCACATCGGCTGAACCTTTCTGCCCTCTCCCGTGAGATCCGGCGGCGCCAGAGCCAGGTCTTCCGGCCGCTCGCCGTACCGGGATCGGACGTATCCACCCACTCCGTTGATGATGTGGCAACCGGTGCAGTTAAACTTCTCCACCAGCCTCCAGCCCTCGAGAATGGCAGCCTTGTCGCCCTTGGCCTCGTACCGGTAGCCGGGGTGGAACTCCTCGCCCACGTTGCCCAGGAGGAACGTCGTGATGGCCGCCACGTCGTCGGGGGTCAGGTTGAACTGGGGCATCCGGAGGCGCTCCTCGGGATGGCGGAACCGGCCCTGATCGTAAGACCTGACCTCCGCCAGCTTCTTGGAAATCCAGCCCTGCCGGGTATGGAGGCCTTCCTTCTTCATGGTCCGCTCGTGAAGTCCGAAGTCGAACTCCTCGACCAGCT
>JAJFLN010000544.1 GCA_021772705.1 Candidatus Cloacimonadota bacterium
CTTGCCGAGGCAGGTGATGTCCGGCTCGATTCCATATCGGACCTGGGCGCCGCCCCAGGCCACCCTGTAGCCGGTCATGACCTCGTCGAAGATCAGCAGGGCACCGTGGTCCTTCGTCTCCTGACGCAGGGCGTCCAGGAATCCCTCCTCGGGAGGAACGACTCCCATGTTTCCCGCCACGGGTTCGACGATGACGCAGGCGATCTTGTCGCCTTCCCGGCTCATGACTTCCTGGAAGGCCTCCTGGTCGTTGAACTCGATAGTGATGGTGGTGGCAGCGGTCTGAGGGGTGACACCGGCGCTGCCTGGGATACCCAGAGTGGCGGCACCGCTGCCGGCCTGGACGAGCAGGCTGTCGGAGTGGCCGTGGTAGCAGCCGTTGAACTTCAGGATCTTCTCGCGACTCGTGAATCCCCGGGCCAGGCGGATGGCGGCCATGGTCGCTTCCGTACCGGAGTTGACCATCCGGACCATCTCCACGGAGGGGAAGCTCTCGCAGATCCTCTCTGCCAGTTCGATCTCCGACAGGGTGGGGGCGCCGAAGCTGGTGCCTCGATCGACAGCGGCTTTGACTGCCCGATTCACGCCGGGGTGGCAGTGCCCCAGAATCAGGGGTCCCCAGGAACCCACATAGTCGATGTACTCCTTGCCTTCCACGTCCCGGGCTTTGCAGCCGGACCCGCTCTGGAAGAAGACCGGAGTTCCTCCGACGCCCTTGAAGGCCCTGACCGGGCTATTGACGCCGCCGGGGATGACTTGCTGGGCCCGGGCGAACAGTTTCGAAGATGTGTGGGTGGTCATGATTCCTCCAGCTGAGACGGGGACTGATACATCGGGGCCGTGGAGAAGCAGACCGACGAGATCAGACCGAGTGCGACATAGATTACGGCGAACCGATCGAGGGTGCATTGCCGGTCGGTGCGGAGTGTTCTGTGAAAGGCCAGGGGCAGATCCAGCCGGCCGAATTCGCGGTCGAGGCGGATGTACTCCACCTGGGCCATGGCGGCCAGGCCGACTGTCCCCGTTGCGGCCACCCCGAGTGCGACTCCCATGAGATAGCGGCCGAAGGCGAGCTGGCCGATTCCTGGAAGGAGCAGTGAGAGGAAACGGAGAATGGCATCTTTAAGCGTCACTTTGAAGGCCCCTCAGAGTTCTTCGTATCCCGAAGTTCGGCTCCGGACGTCGCCAATCCCGCTGCCCGAGACGGCTCGAGGGACGTAGGGGTTGACCACGGCTGGAGGGGCTACCCACTTGTTGGTGGAACTGTTGAGAGACCAGCCGACGCGGCGGCTGCGCTCCGTGGTGATCCGGAGCCCGCTGCTAGATTGTCTCTCTGCGATGTTCTCGTTCTGCATGATGACCAGGTCCCAGTCGAGCTGCTCGCTGAAGGGGTCTTCGGGAATCTCGGGCAGGAAGGTTCGCCGGTTCAATGGGTAGGTCCCTGGGCCGTCGTGGACCCCTTGGACGAGCTCGCTCTTGTCGTTGTCCAGGAAATCCACGTTGTTGCCGAAGCTGTCGAAGAGCCGATTGGGGTAGCGGCCGTGTTCCATCCGGAAGGCCGTGATGGCCCGTCGGACTTCATTGAGCCGCTGTCGCAGCGCCTCCTCCTTCGCATCGGCGAGAAACCTTTCGTAGAGGGGAATCGCCGAGGGCAGGAGAATGACCAGGATGACCATGGCCACGATCAGCTCCATCAGGCTGAACCCGGACCGAAACCGATTGGCCAGGCCTGGGGCGCTGCATTGATGCTCCGAAAAGCTGCTCACAGCTTCCCCCTGCTGGCCACGTCGCGGACGTCGGGTGGATCTTCGTCGATCTTGCCATCGTTGTCCTCGTCGCCATTGCCGAAGGGATCCTCATCGACATGCCCATCGTTGGCGGAGGGTTTGCCGTTACCATCGGTGTCGTCCCGGGAGGCGATCCAGTCACCGTCGTTGTCGCTGGGGATGAGAATCCAGTCGGCGTTGCCCGTGGTGGGATCGATGGGGACGGCGTAGAGGTAGCGCGTCGGCTTGGCTGGATAGGTGTTCGACCCGTTGTGAACACCCTTCACCAGCTCGCAGCTGTTGTCGTCCAGGAAGTGGACCACATTCCCGAAGTTGTCCTGACCGTTGTAGGGATATCGACCGTGGTCGTTGTAGAACGTCTGGATTGCCTTCCGGAGAGCCCTCAGGTTCGCGTTCCGGATCTGGATACGGGAGTCGTCCACGTTCTCCCGGAAGACGCCTGCCGCCATGGACACGATGGCCAGCATCACCGTCAGAGCGATGAGGAGTTCCACCAGGGTGAAGGCCCGCCGCTGTCCGGCAGTTTCGGCTGCCGGCCCCTGCTGATTGCTCATCACAGGTGGTCCAGTAGGTCGTTGAAGCTGCGAATGTTGGTGACTACCGGAATGGCTGGTGCGTCCGCCGTGATCTTGAAGGGTTCAGTCACCATCTGCCAGGACTTGGAGTTGAGGGAGGGGTCGATTGGAATGTTGATCAGATAACGAATCCGTCTCTTGGGGTAGATCTCGAACCCCCGATGGGGCCCCTGGACCAGTTCGCTGGCGGCATCATCCAGGAAGCCGACGGCGTTGCCGTAGTGATCCAAGCTCTGGTAAGGAAATCGGCCGTTGTCGGCGTAGAACTGCTGCAAGGCGCCCCGCATGGCTGTCAGGTTGTTCCTCACCACCGATTCCTCACCTTCCCGGACGTAGGACATGTAGAGACCGCTGGCCATCATCGACAGGGAGACCAGAACGGCCACGGTGACCAGCAGCTCAACGAGGGTGAATCCGGCACGGTTCATGGTGAGTACCTCACATGGACATGATACGTCACGGAGCCAAGCCTCCCGCCACAGTTGGCCCGAAGGTGGGCGTCAGCTCGGCGCTGTCTCGGTAGTCCACGCCCAGTCCGACCCGTCTGTCGGCTGCGAACTTGAGGTAGAACTCGAAGAAGACCTCCTTCTGAACCACGTTCCAGCTGAGCCTGCCCTCCCAGTCGTGGAGGTCCTTCACGATGCCGATGTTCAGCTTCGTCATGTCGAAGCCGCTTCCGAAGGTGTCCCGGCTCAGGTTGGAGTCCACGTCGAACCGCAGGCCGTCGCCGATCCGGAACTGGCTCCTGTTGGCCACGGACTGCATTCGCTCCAGCAGGGCGTCGTAGTTGGCGATGACGGCGTGGGACCAACGATCCCGATCGGCGACCCGGAAGTTGGCCGAGACCCGGCCGACTCTGAGAGAATCCAGGGTCCGGGTATCCCGGCTCAAGTCGTAGAACGGAGTGACCCCCAGGGACAGGGAGCGGCGGCGGCCGATGGGCGTGTGATACACGAAGTTGCTGGAAGCGTTCAAGAACTGCTCGTTCTCGAAGTCCCGGGTCACCTGGAAGAGGGTGGCCGTGAAGTGGTCCAGTCCCCCGAGTCTGAGGAATCCGGTCAGGAGGTTTGCCTTGGGCGGCAGGGTGTCAAAGCTGGCGAAGGGAGATGAGTCACCCAGGGAGTCCTGGTAGACGTAGTTGAAGGCGCTGCTGAAGGAGTCCGAGTATCTCTCCTGGCTGTTGGCCTGAAAGCTGAAGAAGTGCCGGACTTCACCACTTCCGTAGAAGTCCTCGGTCTGACGGACGGAGGCGAAGATGTCCTGAAAATCGCCCACCCCCATGGGGGGCAGGGAGAGGTTGAGGTTGACCTCTCCCCGATTGGTCTGGACCGTCTGCAGCGAGGTCTCTTCCCGGATCTCGGCGATGCTGCCATCGACAGTGAGGCCGATTCCGGTCCCCAGGATCTGGGTGCTGCCGGTCTGGGCAAAGGTGAACCGGGGTGTGCTGTGCAAGAACTCGATCCGGTCGTTCAAGAAGTCATCCCCGTCCAGGTCCACCCGGCGCTCCAGGGCAAGTTCGGTCCTCCAGCCCGGGAACTCCCGCGTCAGCCGGGCTCGAACATTCATCTCGCTGTCGGTTCCCAGGTTCCCGAAGGTGTTGTCCGTCACCAGCAATGCCAGGTGTGCGTCGGCGAAGGGCAAGCGGGACACATGGTTCAGAGCCAGCCGGTTGGACGACTGGTCGATCAGCTTCGACTCGTGATGGGCGAAGTCGAGCTGGCCTCCGTGGTTCTCGTCGTACCGGTAGATCATGTTCGCTCCTGAGTTGGTGCCCTCGAATTGGGACGGTTCGAACCTCACGTTGCCGTAGAAGTGATCCGTTCCGTAGAACTGGTAGGCCGATTTGAAGGTGAAACCCTTGGCCGCCGTGTAGCCCGGTTTCACGAAGAGCCGGTCCACGGCCTCTCCGGACTTCATGTTGATCACGTATCTCGGCAACCGGAAGAGAGTCCGTTCGCCGACCTTGAACCTCACGTTCTTCAGCACGATCCTGCTGCCGGGAATCATCACCATCTTCCGGGCCAGTATCCGGTAGTGCGGCGGATTCCGGGTACAGGTCGTGGTCATCACGTCGTGGCCCTCGATGCGATCCGGCAGCAGCTCGACCTGTCGAGCATCTACCAGGCTGACGCCGCGAACCGTCTTCAACCGGGTCAGCCGGCCTCGCCGGGTCTTGTAGTTGTAGTTGAGGATGTCCCCCGAGTACTTCTCATCCCCCCGCCAGATCTCGATCTTCCCCTGTGCGAACACCTGATCGCGATGGATGTCGCTGTGAATGTTGTCCGCCCAGAGTTTCAGATCCCGGTATTCGATGTAGGCCTCGTCCTTCAGGATGGCAGCCTGGCTCTCTCGGTCGTACTCCAGATAACCAGCCTGGAAGTCCATCACCCCCGCAGTCGTGGTCTCCGAAGCCGGCGCGCCCAGGACCGGTGAGCAGAGAAGCAAACAGGCCAGAATGACCTGGACCAGCACAAGTGGCTTTCCAATCTTCATGAGGGATGGGCAGAACGGTATCCAGATCAGGAGATCTGCCCCCTTCCGTCATCGGTACTCCAGACAATTTATCTAACAAACCCCCAAATATTGTCCTGCCCGCCCCCCCAAGTCCCAAAAACCCAGCACCCAACCTCCGTCTCCCGAAGCCCGTCCCCTGTACTACCTAGTGTGGTGGTCCGCTGTTTCCTTTACATATGATGCCTGTCCATAAAACCGTTCGCCCCACTATGGATGCCCGCA
>JAJFLN010000545.1 GCA_021772705.1 Candidatus Cloacimonadota bacterium
ATGGCTCCGGCGTGGCCCATTCGTCTTCCCGGAGGGGCCGTCCTGCCGGCAATGAAGCCGACCACGGGCTTGTCGAACTCACGGGAGATCAGATCGGCTGCCTCTTCTTCGGCCGAGCCGCCGATCTCGCCGATCATCACCACGGCTTCCGTGCCTGGATCGTCCCGGAACAACCTGAGGACATCGACGAACTGGCTGCCGATCACCGGATCGCCGCCGATTCCAACGCAGGTGGACTGCCCCAGGCCCTGGGCCGTCAGCTGGGCCACGGCCTCGTAGGTCAAGGTTCCGCTCCGGGAGATGACGCCGATCGAGCCTTCCTTGTGGATGAAGCCCGGCATGATGCCGACCTTGCATTTCCCCGGGGAGATCACGCCAGGACAGTTGGGGCCGATCATCCGAGTCCCGGAGGTGTTCAGGGCGTTCTTGACCCGGATCATGTCCACAGTGGGAATTCCCTCGGTAATACAAATGACGAGCTTCACTCCCGCGTCGGTTGCCTCCAGGACGGCGTCGGCGGCGAAGGCGGCGGGAACGAAGATGACGCTCGTGTTGGCCCCTTCCTTCTCCACGGCATCCCGGACGCTGTTGAAAATGGGAATGCCTTCGAAGTCATTGCCTGCCTTGCCGGGGGTGACTCCGGCGACCACTTTCGTCCCGTACTCGACAGCCTGCCGGGTGTGGAAGGAGCCCTCTGAACCGGTGATACCCTGGACCACCAGTCTCGTTTCCTTGTCGACCAGAATGCTCATCTGCTGTTTCCTGCCTCTGTTTCGGTGGGTTGGGAGTTCGTTACAGCCCCTGGGCTTCGGGTAAGATGCCTGTTCAGGCGGCGGCCTTGGCGCAGGCGACGACCCGCTCCGCGGCGGCTGCCAGGCCCTTGGCTTGCTCAATCTTCAAGCCGGAGGCCGCCAGGAGCTTGCCGGCTTCCTCCGCGTTGGTGCCTTCCAGACGGACCACGACGGGCATATCCAGCTCCACCTTTCGAGCGGCCTCGATGACGCCGGAGGCCACCCGATCGCATCGAACGATTCCGCCGAAGATATTGATGAGGATGGCTTTGACCTTCGGGTCCGATCGAATGATCCGGAACGCCTGCTCTACGGATTCCGCCGAGGCGCCTCCGCCAACGTCGAGGAAGTTGGCCGGTTCGCCGCCGGCGAGCTTGATCAGGTCCATGGTGGCCATGGCCAGTCCAGCTCCGTTGACCATGCAGCCCACATTTCCATCGAGATGGATGTAGTTCAGTCCGAACCCCGAGGCCTGCACTTCCAGGGGGTCTTCCTCGGCGATGTCCCGGTAGGCTGCGTTCCCCTGGTGGCGGTAGAGGCCGTTGTCGTCCAGGGTCAGCTTGCAGTCCAGCGACAGGATGCGGTTCTCACCGGTGAGCACCAGAGGATTGATCTCCACGAGACTGGAATCCTCCTTGACGAAGACGTCGTAGAGAGCCTTGACCACAGTGCCAAACTCCCGCATCGCGGTCTTGGGGATCTCCAAGGCGAAGGCCAGGTTCCGGGCCTGGAAGTCACAAAGGCCAAGAGCCGGATCTATCTGCTCCCGGAAGATCTTCTCCGGAGTGCTGGCAGCCACCTCTTCGATGTCCATGCCGCCAGCGGGGCTGGCCATGACCACGGCCCTCGAAGTGGCCCGGTCCAGGACGACGGCCAGGTAGAGTTCCCGCTGAATGTCGAGACCCTGCTCGATGAGGACGGTCTGCACGAGACGCCCTTCCGTGCCGGTCTGGGGTGTCACCAGGGTGGAACCAATCATGGCCTCCGTGTACTGGCGCGCCTCCGCAGGGGACGAGGCGAGCTTGATGCCGCCGCCCTTGCCGCGGCCACCGGCGTGGATCTGGGCCTTCACCACTACCTTGGCGGTGCTCAGATCGGCGGCGATCTTCTCGGCCTCCTCGCCAGTGGTGGCAATGGCGCCGCGGGGAACGGGCAGGCCATATCGCCTGAGAATCTCCTTGGCTTGATACTCATGAATCTTCAAAGGGGGGCCTCCGGGTTCAACTTTTTGGGTTCTTCAGCTGCTCGAGACGCTGGCGAATCTCCTCGAGACGCAGGCTCGAAGGATCGGCGAGTAAGTAGTCTTTCAGAGATTGCTCTGCCTTTTCCATGCTTTTCAGGTGATGCTCGTAGAGATCGGCAAGAGCCAGATGAGCCGGCCCCGTCCGGTCGCTTTCCGGGAACTGCTCCAGGAGAAGCTGGAGGGACTGGACCGCCTCCGGGTACTGCTCCCGGGCTTGCTGGGCTCTGGCCTGAAGGAAGAGGAAATCGGGCTGCAAGAGCAGGGGGATCTGGTCTGGCTTGATCCTGTCTCGCAGGCGGTCGTGCCTGTCCAGGAGGCCAAGATCGAGGAAGTGTTCGAGCTCGAAGTACCGCTGCAGGAAGGGCGCCTCTTCCTCCGGGAGCGGCCGGGTGGTCAGGAACAGGATCGCTTCGAGACAGTCGTTGGCAACCTTGCTGCCCGTATCGTCGATGGTGACGGAGGTGAATCTCCCCATGGCATCTTCCAGCTTGCCCTCCAGCCGATCCAGATAGCCGAGGCGATAGGCCGTCTCATGGCGAACGGCGGCATCGCTGGAGACGGCGAGCTCTTCCAGTAGCTTCCGGGCAGCCTTGTAGTCCAGGGTCCCCAGCGCCGCCCGGGCGGCGGCCAGCTTCCAGCGAGAACGATGGGGCGAAGCGGGATGCTTGCGGACCAGAGCATCATAGGCTGCCTTGGCCTGAGCGTGACTCCCCAGATCCTCGAGAAGGATCGCGGCCCGCAGGGCGCCGCCCTGCATCAGCATGGCCTCTGTGGGGCGGGCTGCCGAGAGTCGCTGCAAGGTTGCCAGCGCTGCTTCGTGGCTGCCGGAGCGCCGCTCCAGCTTCGCCCTCTCCAGCAGGGTCTCCCAGAGCTCGGCGAAGGAGGCGTTCTGCTCCAGGAAGGCCAGGATGTGGAGGGCCTCCTCCAGCCGATTGGAGGACGAGAACTCCCTGGCGAAGCCCAGCAGCTGTCTCGAATCGTGCCGGAAGGTGTCGCAGAGACCGTCGAGCAGGACGTTGATCTCCGGGTCGAAGCCGCGGATTCTGAGCACTTCGCTGAGCAGGAAGTAGTTCTCCGGGATGGAGCGGGCTGCCTTGACGGACTCGATCAACACGCTCCGGGTTGCCTCATAGGCGGCATCACTGGTCCGGGCCAGCTCCAGCAGAGCGTCTCGAGCTTCCTCGAAGGAGAGGATGGCCAGGCGCATGTACTCGACGCAAGCAGCGGTCGGATCGCCGAGAGCCACGTGGCAGCGAGCAATCTCCAGCCTGAACAGGTCCTGATTGGCCAGCTGGTTCCGGGCAGAAGTATAGAGATTTCTGGCTTCTCTCACGAACTGATGTGAGAAGAACACCCGTCCGAGCCAGGCGTAGCTCTCCTGGGACGGGCCCTGGCTGGCCAGGATGTTCCTCCAGGTTGCCCTTGCCCGATCCGGTTCGCCTGCTGCCAGGTAGAGTTCACCGAGCTTCTCGTGGTAGACGCCCTTCGCCGGTGCCATCTGGACCAGCTTCAGGTAGTGCTCCTGCTGCGCCTGCCTGTCTTTCATGGCCCTGGCGGCCTCGACCTGCATCAGCAGCGTCTCTTCGGTTTGTGGAGCCCGGGCCAGGTTCCTCCGGGCGTCTTCCCACTTCTCGGAGGCCAGCTGCACGGCGCCCAGGATGCGGGCCCGGTCCGGGTCCGAAGCCGCGGAGGCCTCGCGATCGGTGATGTAGGACTCCAGGAGCTTGTGCTCCGTCAGGATGGCGGCGAGCATCCTCAAGTTGCTTGCTGTGGGATGATCCTCCAGGACCTGCACGGCCCTGCCGGGCTTGCCAGACTTGACGTGAGCTTGCGCCAGGTCCCGAACGTAGGGGGAGTCGGGGTTCCTGGTGGTGGTCAGGGCTTTCTCCAGGGCTGCCACGAGGCCCTCGTGATCGTCGAGACGGTCCAGAAGTTCCAGTTGCTTTCGCCTGGCATCGAGGGAGTAGCGGCTTCCCGGGAACTGCTCCATCAGCTTTGACAGGGCTTTCAGGGCATCGTCGAAACGCTCCAGGCCCTGAAGGCAGTTGGCCTTCATCAAGAGGAGTTCGGGATCGAGCTGCTCGTGAGTCTCCAGGACTTCCAGGGTCCGCTGGAGCTTGCCCTGCCGGAAGTAGGCCTGGGCCTCGTACCGGTCCATCTGGGCCAGGGCCGGCGCGGCAAGGCGGAAGGCAGCGAGCAGAAGAAGAAAGGCGCTTGTTGTCAGCCTGCGTCTGAGGACCGGCATGGAGCGGAAAGTCCTCCTCAGGGCAGGCTCAGCTGCAGGATCGCTCGTTTGACCGTGTTGGTGAAGAAGTCGATGTTGAAGGGCTTCGAGAGATACTGAAAGGCCCCCTTCTTCACGGCCTCCAGGGCCTTGTCCTGGCTGGCCGCGCCGGTGAGAACGATGACGACGACCTTCCTGCCCAGGGTCCCTTCCAGGGCGTTGATGTCGTCCATCAACTGAATGCCGTCCCGGTTGGGCATGTTCACGTCGGTGATGACGATGTCTACTGGATTCGCCTCCAGAATGGAGGGGACGGCCAGGCTGTCAGTCGTGGCGATGACATTGAACCCGTCGCTGGTGAGGACGTCGCTGACGGTCTCGAGGATGAGGCTGTCGTCGTCGACGACCAGTATGGGATTCTGGTAGTCGGACATACTTGAACTTTCGATTCTGATCGTCTGCTGCTGCGGCAGATGGGATGGGCCAGGGGCACGCGGTTTGGGCGGCCCCTGGCCCGGACTTTCTAATGGTCGGGGCGACTGGATTCGAACCAGCGACCACCTGAACCCCATTCAGGTACGCTACCAGGCTGCGCTACGCCCCGACAGGCACTCCGAAGCTTCCGGAGTGGAAGAGATACTAGTCGATCGGATCGAGAGAATCAAGCTGGAACGAAGAGGGGGGTGCATGTCCCGTAGGGGGTCCCCTCCTCCGTTCGCCCCACTATGGATGCCCGCA
>JAJFLN010000546.1 GCA_021772705.1 Candidatus Cloacimonadota bacterium
GGAAGGAATGTTTGAAAACTAGGGCTCTGCCCTCGAACTCCCGCCAGGGGCCATTGGCCCCTGGACCCGGATGAACAGGTCAAGGTTTCGTGTGTCATTTACGTGTTCATCAGCACTCTCAGTCGCACCAGTCCCAGTGGGGGTTTGGGGGAGCTGGCTCCCCCGACGGGGTGTGGGGCTGAGCCCCACTACAACAAAATCCGTCTTATCTCACCGGCATTGCTGCTAACATGATCGACATGAAACTGCTGAGGGAGCTGGCCAGGCTGGAGGCCGCCGGGGCGCGTCTTGCCATCGTCACGGTGGTGCAGACCCGGGGCTCCACGCCGGGTGAGTCGGGCCAGCGCATGCTCGTTCTCTCTGATGGCCGGACTTCCGGTTCCATCGGCGGCGGTTGCATGGAGAACGCCCTGCGTTTGCAGGCACTGGATTCGCTGCGGGATGGAAAGACCCGGATCAGCGAGTACGCCCTGGACGACGACGTGGACGACAGCGGCATGGTCTGCGGTGGCAAGCTCCGGGTCTTCATCGAACCGGTGCACTTCCGCAAGCCAGCCCAGGAATGACGTTTTCCGCTCCCGGCGAGACCCCTCTAGTGAGTCAGCTCCGTGTGAAGGCTATCGAGCTGGGCGAAGAGCTCGTCGGACCCGCCGTTCATCGCCGCAAATGTGCGGCCCTGGAGCATCACCCGGTTCAGGACCGGGATCAGGGCGGGGCGAGCACCGGGCTCGAGCTTTCTTGCCAGCCTGGAGAAGGCATCCACCCTCTCGGCCTTGCCCTCGCTGGCCGCGTCCAGCAGCAGGGTAGTCGCCTTCGAGACTGCTTCCTCATTGGTGCTGACCGCTCGGGAGTAGTTGTCCCCCAGGGTCTCCTGGACTTCGGAGCCTTTCGTTTCCTGGATCAGCTTTCCGTAGACTCCAAGCTTCTTCTGATAGGTGTTGACGACGCCCTCAATCGCCCTGCGGATCTCGGGATCGACCAGCGGCTTGGCCGGAGCGACCGGTTCCCTGTTGATTCCCGGGAGTTCGGAGCCACGGGTTCTGGATGACTTTGCCGGGCTGGCCGGTTCCATCAGGCTTGCCAGGGTCACTTTCTCTCCCCTCGTCGAAGCCGCCTCTGTGCTGCTCGGCGTTGCCTCTCCCGAAGCGGGCTTGCCCAGGATAGTCTCGATGAGGTTGCGAACCGTCTCTGCCAGGGTTTCCCCGGACTTGGCCAGGGCCACCACGTTGGCCGCCACGAGCGTGATCTGGGGCAAAGCCTGCCCCAGGAGGCTCAGGGCCGTGACGCCCAGCTCGGCTCCCACCACCAGTTCCGTCAAAAGGGCCTGGCTGGGCCGGGAAAATGTCAGAAACATGAAGAGCGCCATGACGAAAGCCAGGGCCCGGGTCGACTTCTTTGCTCTTCTGATGAGGTCCATTGTTAGCTCGTAGTCTGCTTTCTGGCCGTTCCAGCCGTGAAAGGCGCTAGAAGTATAAGAACGGCACGGGGAAGTGTCAATCGGGCCCCGGAAAAGAGTCCGGTCCCGATTCAACTACGGTTCGTGATCCTGAAATGTTCTCGCTATTTATACCCTGGCCTGACAGGGACTGACGGGCGGTTCTGCATCGGGGACTCCGGAACAGGTGAGATTTCCATGATTGTGGACTATAAAGAAGGAGCCTGGGTCTCCCCGAGAGCGCTCCGGCCCGCCGGCCTGTGCCGTGATGAACCATGCTCTGCCCACTCTGTTCCATACAAAACGCTGATGGCGCCAAGTTCTGCGGCAACTGCGGCGGCTCCCTCGCAGACGGCGGCGACGTCCTCGAGGACGTCCTGCAGCTGGGCTTGCCGGAGACACGGAACCCGGGGGGCGCTCCACCGAAGCCCGGCCAGAGCGGGAAGGGGCTGGACGAGCTCCTGGACAGCCTGGGAACCCCGGCTTCGGACATTCTCCTCGAACCTGCGCAGCCGAGCGGGATTCTGCCGGCTCCGGAGGACGACCCGCTCACGGCCTCGATCAAACCCCAGACGCTTCCTCCACGACCCCCTCCGCAACCTCGGGGGCCAGCCAAAGCTGCTCCGAAGGAGCAGAAGCGACTCACCATGGAGGACATCATTGCCTCCGTGCCTGATCGGCCCGTGAATCCACCTGCTGGCGCGGATGACATTTCGGCGGCCATGGACAACCCCTACGAACCTCCTCCCGGCGTCGTAACCGGTCCTTCTCACTACACCAAGCCCGCTGCCGAGGAGCCCCCGCCCGAGCCGCCACCCGGCGTGGTGACGGGCCTCTCACACTACGGAGCCACCCCGCCTCCCATGCCGCCCCCCAGGGAGGTAGATTCCGACCCGGACCCCAAGATCGGCGCCACCGGAGTGACCCCGCCCCAGAGTGGCAGGCCAGGCCGGGCTGAAGGCAGACCGCCGCCGGGGCTCGCTTCGGCGACCACCGTTCCTGGCCTCAGGGCTCCTGGCGAAGGCGCTGTCGCACCGCCTCCCGGGCTCCCGGGGCTCGGCCTGACGGAGCGGATCGAGAAGTTCATCGAAGCTGCCTCCCCGAAGGTCCAGATGCTGGCCTGCCTGCTGCTGGCGGCCGTCCTGGGAGACATGGGGCGCCACCTCATGAGCTACTCCACCGTTCAGGTCGGTATCGCCGGAGGCATCGCAGGGGGAGCCCTCCTGCTGACCGTGTTTCTTCCCGGTCTCATCGACAGGCGGCACGTGGCCAAGTGCTTTCTCATTGCGGCCACCTTCCTGGCTGTCCTGGCGGTGGCCAATGTCGATTCCATGCCGGAACAGGCGATCCTGGCGAGCCTGGAAGTCCCGGTTGCCTTCAACGTGGTCATGTTCCTCGTGGTGGCCCACGCGGCGCTTCAGATGCTGTCAATCAGCCTCCTTCCATTCCGCATCCGGTTCGCCCTGGCCGTCATCGGCGCCCTCAGCACCGTGACTCTCCTCGAGGGGGCCATCTCGGGCCGGACCTTCCAGGGACTGCTGTCAGGAAGTGGACTTGCAGAACAGCTGCCTGACTCCTTGGGGCATCTGGAGCCGACATGGATCGCCTTCAACTGCGTCCTTAGCACGGCCGTGGTGCTCACATTCTTTGAGCTCCTGAGATGTCAGCAGGAGAAGCGCTTCTCGGACTCCATCTCCATGGCCCTCTCTCTCTTGCTCTTTGCCTACGTCGCCCGGTACGGCGTGCTGGCCTTTGAGCGGAAGGAAACTCCCTCCCTCCTTTCGGGGCTGATGACGGCCGACTTGTGGGTGCGAGAGAAGGCAACGGAATACGGAATGGAACTGCCCGTCGTCCTCACCCGGGATGTGCTGAAGGAAGCGCCGCCACCTCCGGCGCCGAAAGCCAGGAAGGGCAAGGACAAGAGGCCCACGTCGAAGCGGCGCAGGTCCTCCGGAAAGCGAGCCCCGAGAACGAAGCCCAGGTCTCGAACCCGGTAGCGTGGTGTTTCCAACGGTTCCCTTCTTGTACCGTTCACCCTACTATGGATGCCCGCA
>JAJFLN010000547.1 GCA_021772705.1 Candidatus Cloacimonadota bacterium
TGCGGGCATCCATAGTAGGACGAACGGATCGGGAAAACTCGGCCATTCAGTCGTCCTGGATGCGGGCATCCATAGTGGGGCGAACGGATCCGGAATAGGCCAGGGGACCCCCTACGGGACATGCACCCCCGAATCACCCCAGGCTTTGACTCTTTGTCTTCCGCCGCTTATAACGGACTTCCTCAGATGCGCCAGCACGTCCTCCATGTGCCGGAGGAGTTCCATGGCCGGACCCTCCTGGAGTTCTTGAACGAGGCCTTGCAGGATTACCTGAAAGGCACTCTGGAACGGCTGATACGGGACGGGTGTGTCTCCGTGGAGGGCAAGAGACAGCGTTCGGACTGGCGATTGCTCAAAGGTCTCGAGGTCCGGGTCGAGGTGCCCGACGGTTTCAATGCGCCGATCCAGCCCAGGGCCTTGCCTCTGGAGATTCTCCAGGAAGACGAGGACCTGGTGGTGATCAACAAGCAGCCCGGTTTCTCCACCACTCCGGGTTACGGGCAGACTGAACCTTCGCTGCTGGAGGGCGTCTGGTTCCACCTCCACAAGGACTCCATCAAGCCCAGGATCGTGAACCGTCTGGACAAGGACACCAGCGGGGTGCTGCTCTTCGCGAAGAACGATCGAGCCCACTCCCTGCTCTGCAGCCAGTTCGAGCATCGGGACATCGAGAAGCTCTACCTGGCGCTGGTGGTGGGGGAGATGGAGGAAGACTCCGGCGAGATCGATCTCTCCATCGCCGCGCATCCGAGACGGCCCGCCCGGATGCTCATCAACGACAAGACAGGCAAGCAGGCCACGACCCGGTGGAAGGTGACCGAGCGCTTCAAGGGTTTCACACTTCTCGATGTCCGTCCCCTGACGGGAAGGACGCATCAGATCCGGGTCCACATGAGCGCCATCGGGCACGCTCTAGCCATCGATCCTGTCTATGGCACGAAGACGCCCCTGTTCCTGTCGGCCCTCAAGCCCGATTACAGGCCCAGGGCTCGTCGAGAAGAACGGCCCCTTCTGGGCCGGCTACCGCTTCACGCCATGGAGCTTACCTTTCGCCATCCTGCCGATGGCAAGGTGGTGACTGCCACGGCGCCCCTGCCGAAGGACTTGCGGGCCATCCTGAGGGCCTTGCGGCGGTATCGAATGCCCGTCGGGTCCGGCGGCTGGTCGGCCAGTACAGGCTCCTGAGGCGCCTCGAAGGCCGCCAGAATCGGTCCGATCACAGGGTCAGATCCGGGCCAGTCGCAGCAGAGTAGCGGTCATGCTCCCGATAGCAGAGAGATAGACCCAGGAAGCCTGGTGAGGCAGGTTGACCTTCATGGTGAGTCTCACGGCTGTCTCGGACAGCAGGAGGGTGGTGCCTCCCAGGGCCAGCGCAAACAGCAGAAGGGTCGCGTCCTGTCCCATCTGTGCAACCTGTTGTACCGCTGCCTTCACGGGCTCCGTCGGCAATGGAAGCTTGTAGTGCTTCAAACCGATGGTGAGAGCCCCCAGAGCGACTCCGACGCAGACCAGGAAAACGATCCAGCGCCGGAGTATCCAGGCAAGCACCTCGGGACGGCGGCGGACGAAGACTTCCTTCTTCACGCCGTGAGTCTTCATCTTGTGAGGCCGGGATGAGACGAGGGCCATCTGGACTTTCATGAAGATGATGATGGACACGCTGAGTCCCGCTGCCATGAAGGCGACGGACTGGAGCTGGTCCTGGGCTGCCGCTGGTGTCGATGCGGTGGCCAGGTAGCCGTAGAGCGCCACGGCGGAACCGATGCAAGCGCCGATCAGGGTCCTGGAGGCGAATGCGGCCCCGGGATTCGGTCGCTCGATCTGATTGCGCCGTGTCTGTGGTGCTAGTTTCTGAGCTTTGACGGACATTGAAGTTCGTTCTCCCAAGATCTCTCCCCCAGTACAGCATCGAACGGGGAAGGGGAAAAGTTTATAGCTCGTTGCTGTCTGGTAACCCCCAATCCGTTCGGCCCGAGCCTTCTATGAGAAGGCCCCTCTCCTGAGCTTGCCGAAGGGTCGGGCCGAACGGGTTTTCGGATGGGAACTAGCGGCACCGACCAAGATCGGACGGTTTTCCCGCACACTTCAGATGTTGGAAAACCGTGCAAGATCCTGCCTGCATCGGTAACCTGGACAAGTTGGGGCACGTCACAAGTGTGCGGAAATCATGGCACAATCTTATCGGTGCCGAACTAGCTCTTGGCGAACCTGTTTCCGAGACCGGCAGAGTCAGGAGGGAGAAATCCCGCTGGCTCCGGGCTGATTGGCCTGGAGTTCTGCAAGCTCCCAGTCCTTCCGCACGGGCCACCGCTGCCAGATGAGGCAGAGTGACAGGGTCGCCAGGATCAGGAAGTCCCCGGGGCCATGAGAGAGAATCCAGAGCACCAGCCCCAGGATCGCCGGCAATTCGGCGAAGGCCATCTGGAGCATGGTTCGCATCAGCAGGCCCGTCCGTATCTTGTGGGCCGTCGAGCCTTCTCCCTTCTGGTTCCGCTTGCGCATCATGCCCAGAAGACCCGCCAGCATGAACTGAGAGACGATGGCCACTCCGTAGAGAACAGGTCTGAGCAGCGACACGTCTGTCGGCTCCCCCATCTCATCGACGGCCCGGAGCACGGCGATACCCGCACTTCCGTAGAGCGCCACCGTCACGGCCATTCCGACGGAGATGAGAAACGCCGACTGATAGGAGTTGTCGATCTGATGAGACTGGCTGGAGGGAGGCATGATTCTCAAAGCGGGTGCATGTCACCCAGGGGGTCCCCTGGCCTATTCCGGATCCGTTCGTCCCGAGCTTGTCGAGGGGCCCACAGGCGCTTGCTTCGGCGTTTTGGCCTTGGCCAGTTCGCGCAGCTTTTCCCAATCCTCGGCTATCAAGGC
>JAJFLN010000548.1 GCA_021772705.1 Candidatus Cloacimonadota bacterium
CCACGGCGATCAGGGCACCGAAGATGATGTTGACCCCCAACCGCTGAAACCGGGGCTCCTTGCCACCGATGAGGGGGCCCAGGAAGAGACCGTTAGCCTGCCGAGGGCCTCTGGCAGCGGCACGCCTGGCCCTCGCCGCGCCCAAAATTGCCTTTGGAAGGCGAATCAGCGCAACAACGGCTCCACGCAGCACGCCGAGATGGCCATATTGGCAGCGTTCTGCCTGTTCGGGGGAGCGACGGCAACACCTGGGAACCCGCATCACTCTGCAACCGTTCGGCCTACTATGGATGCCCGCATCCAGGACGACTGAATGGCCGAGTTTTCCCGATCCGTTCGTCCTGAGCCTGTCGAAGCATGTCCTGAGCCACGCCGAAGGGGATGAATGGAGCGGGCGGCCATATCGTCTGAGCTTGTCGAAGGGCCATCACGCGAGAATCCGCATCGATCCTAGTGGCCCCTTCGGCGTGGCTCAGGACATGCTTCGACAGATGGGATGAGACTGAACGGATCTAGAATCCCCATGATCTGCCGTCGCTCCCCCTGTTCGGCGAGGGTCTAGTCAATCGAGCGATGGTATATTGAGAGTATGACGGGTCTGTCTCTGACGAATGATATTGTCTTCAAGATCGTCTTCGGGTCCGAGAAGGGGCTTCCCGTATTGCGGGCGCTGCTCAACGCTCTGCTGGAACTCTCGGGAGAGAACCGCATCGCCGAGCTGAAGATCCTGAATCCTCAGCTGGACCGGGAGCGCCTGCTGCAGAAGGGCGTGGTCCTGGACGTGAGCGCTCGTGACGGCCAGAGACGTCAGTACAACATCGAGGTGCAGGTCTCACAGCAACCGGCCTACACGGAGCGGGCTCTGTACTACCTAACCCGTCTCTTCAGCAGCCAGCTTGATGTGGGTGAGCCCTACGCCCGGCTGGCGAAGACCATCGGCATCTCGCTGCTGGATTTTGAGCTCTTTCCAGACCTGGAAGATCTGCACAGCATGTACCGGCTGTATGATCAGGGGCACGGTCGAGAGTTGTCGGACATTCTGGAGCTGCATTTCATCGAGCTGTACAAGGTTCGGAGTGACAAGCCACAGGAGCTGCGGACTCCTTTCGAGAGGTGGCTGCACGTGTTGAAATTCGGAGAACTGTACGAGGCTGAGCAGAGCCCCGTACCGGAGGCGCTGGCGCGCGAGGAGGGGATTGAGATGGCCCTGGATGGACTGAGGCGAGCCCGGGCGAGTGATGAGGTCCGGGAGCTGATCGAGATGCGATTGAAGGCGAGTCACGAATGGGCGTCTCAGATGGAGCAAGCTGAGCGCGAGGGACTCGAGAAGGGACGTCAGGAGGGACGTCAGGAGGGACACCGGGAGAAACAGCTCGAAGTGGCTCAGCGGATGCGCCGGGCAGGCATGACAACCGAGACGATCGCCCAGATAACGGGCCTGACTCCAGAGGAGCTGGACAAAGGGACCTGAGAATCTGCCCCCCGGGGCAGCTTGGGTCCGCCGGATGACTCCGATACATGCTCCATCGATACACTACGTCAAAGCGAGGGCCATGTGGCTTACACGCTGCATGACTTCTGGAGCCCAGCCGGAGATCTGAGATACCTCGAGCAGGCTCGGCAGTCCTGAAGCTGGACGACCGAGAGCAGGGGAGTTACGAGAACCCTGCGACCGCCGGAGCGGCCGCAGGGCCAGGAGTGTGCTGAAGCGGGTCTCAATCCTCGGTTTGGGAAGCCGTACCGCACGGGAGGCGGCCCTGGGTCGCCTTCCAGGTGAACAGTACCAGGGCGCCCACTCCCAGCAGGAACAGGGTGTCGCCGATTATCCTCATCCAGCGCAGGTTCTGCAGCATGGGTTGCTGCAAAAAGTCGGCGCTGCGGGCATACCAGAGGCCCGTCTCCACGCTGGCGTGGGCCTGCATCAATCCGATGGGCAGGAGGCTCAAGAGAACCATGGCCGAGAGGCCGATGTTCATGCTCCAGAATGAGAATCCGAGCAGTTTTCCGGACCACTTCGGCTCGGGCCAGAGTTTGCGCATCACCAGCAGGGTGAGGCCCAGGGCCAGCAGACCATAGACCCCGAAGAGGGCCGTGTGGCCGTGGACCGGCGTCGTGTTCAGTCCCTGCATGTAGTAGAGCGCGATGGGGGGATTGATGAGGAACCCGAACAGTCCGGCGCCGACGAAGTTCCAGAAGGTGACTCCCATGAAGAAGACCACGGGCCACTGGTATCGGACCATCCAGCTGGCGGCGTGCATCATCCGGAACTGGGCGAAGGCCTCGAAGCCAAGGAGTACGAGGGGTACGACCTCCAGGGCGCTGAAGGAGGCGCCCACGGCCATGACTGATGTGGGGGTCCCGGCGAAGTACAGGTGGTGAAGGGTTCCGGGGATGCCGCCGGCCAGGAAGATGGTGGACGAGAAGATGACCGCCGTCGTGGCGCTGGCGACGCGGACGAGACCGAGACGAGTGAATATGGTGGCGATGGCGGCGGTGGCGAAGACCTCGAAGAAACCCTCCACCCAGAGGTGGACGACCCACCAGCGCCAGTATTCCGCAACGGACAGATGACTCCGGGCGCCGTACATCAGGCCGGCTCCGTAGAAGAGACCAATGGCGATGGCCGAACCGGTAAACATGAACAGAAGCTGACGTGACGCGTCGGGCTTGACCAGCGCCGGCCAGAGGGCGCGGGCCATCAGGACGAGCCAGATGAGGAGACCCCCGTAGAGGGCGATCTGGAATCCCCTGCCGAGGTCGACGTATTCGTAGCCCTGATGACCGAACCAGAACCCCAGGCCGTCAGGCATCAGCTGCTGAACCCGGGCCCACTCCCCGGCCATGGAACCGAAGACCACGGCGACCAGGGCACCAAAGAGGACGTTGACTCCCAATCGCTGGAACCGGGGCTCCTTGCCACCGATGAGGGGCCCCAGGAAGAGACCCGTCGCCAGGAAGGCCGTGGCAATCCAGAAGACCGCCAGCTGAACGTGCCAGGTCCGGCTCACGGCATAGGGCAGGACCTTTCCCAGAGGGATTCCGTAGAAAGCCTGACCCTCCACGGTGTAATGGGCCGTGACAGCGCCGAGACAGACCTGGAGGAGGAAGAGGGC
>JAJFLN010000549.1 GCA_021772705.1 Candidatus Cloacimonadota bacterium
TGCGGGCATCCATAGTAGGACGAACGGATCGGGAAAACTCGGCCATTCAGTCGTCCTGGATGCGGGCATCCATAGTGGGGCGAACGGAGGAGGGGACCCCCTACGGGACATGCACCCCTCCAAGTCCTTCGATGCTGCCAAGAGTTCTTCTCCGGTCATAGTCTGGTCCTCCTTTCTCAGGAGAATACAGACAAAAACAGCCGGTATGCTAAAGAAAATGTTGCGTTGTAGTGTTAGGACCCGCGCAAGAATAACCACGCAGTTTCGCATCCCATCTTCAGGCCATCTTTGGCCGCTCCTCAATCGCGGAATCCTCGACGTAGCCCACTACGCCTCCGATCCCGCTCCCTCGAATCAGCCGAATCTGACCCAAATCTGGGCGCGACTTCCGCGCATTTATTCCTGCGCGGCCCCTCAGAGCAGGTTGAAATCCAGCTTCACCCGCTGGCCGCCCCGGCGGACCACCACTTCCATCTTCGGTGCCCGGTGGATCACACCCAGCAGACGGAAGGCCTTCTGGGCCGTGTCGATGAGGCTGCCGTTGACGGTCTCCAGCACGTCTCCCGTCATGAGGCCCATCCTCGATGCGAAGCTGTCGTTCCGTACGGCCTGAACGTAGTAGCCGGCGAAGCGTGCGTTCTCATAGAAGGGTTCGGCGGAGACCTGGGACAGGAAGTTGGCCGGATTTCCGAACTTCCGGATCACCTCTTGCCTCGCGACATCCTTCGGGATGACCCTGGCCGGGGCGCCCGACGGGGGCGGCTGATACCGGGGAGCCGGCGGGGGCTGGGTCACCACGGGTTTGTAAGAGGCGACCCGGGTTGGCTGCTGAACCTGGTTCCCCCGATCCTCCCCCTCCTTGATGTCCAGGTACTCCAGGCCACCGCCATTTCGAAGCACCACCCTCTTCCGAGTCACGGAGACGACGGTTCGGCCCGCCACCTTGTCCCCGATGGCGTAAACTTCCGCCCGTCCTCCGGGACGCTGAATGATGGCGCTCTTCACATCCTGCCCCACGATAGTGCCCTGCAGTTTCAGGCCCACGGCCTCCACCGGTCCCGGCGGGGCCGGCTTCACCGGGGGAGGAGGTGGCGGTGGTGGAGCCGGCGGGACAGGGGCTGGCGGAGGCGGAGGTTTCCGGGCGATCTCGATCCCCAGGGGGTTCCTCTCGAGCAATGCCGACGTGTCTGAGCCCAGAGGGGCAGCGGAGGCCAGTATCACGGGAGCCTCGGCTTCAACGGTCCGGCCGCTCGTGGCCTCAACCTCTGCTTCCGGTGCCGGCAAGGGACGAACCGCCCATGCGGCCATGACGACAACGATCAGGGCGCCCCAGTGGGCGACGCCAGGTCCACGGGACGGTTCGCCGCCCATTCCGGCCGTGGCCGTGCTGCCAGGCCGCAGCCGTCCGGAAACCCGTTCGCCCCGACCTTGTCGAGGGGCCTCTGCCGCTCCGACACTGGCCCTCTCCTGAGCTTGCCGAAGGGTCGGGCCGAACGGATTGGGAGTTTCCGGACGGAAACCAGGACGCAGCCGCTTCAATTTCTCCAGGAATGTCATCGATCCTGCCTTCCACGAGGAATCGGGAGCTGTTTTCGCTCTTTCGTTCCTCAAAGTTCATGTCGATAGGAACCAGAGAAAGCATTAGGAGTCTGACCGTTGGGTCTCACAGGAACAGGGAGACCTGGATCAAGGAGAAGACGTTTCATGTTGAGAAGCAGCCTTTTCATCTACGGGATCGCCCTGGCGCATTTGCTGTCGGCCGGAAGGGCCCACGCACTGCAGTTCGATGCCAAGGTGAAGGTCGCCAGGACCGGACAGAAAGTAGAGATGCGGGATGACATCGGCAGTTCAGCGAAGCTGCTCAACAAGCTGAGCAACGGTGCCCAGCTGGTTGTCTATCCACAGATATCCTCCACGTCTCACTACTTCGCCAAGCTCAAGAGCTCTGCCCCAGGAGAGGGCAGCGGCTGGGTCGACAAGAAGTACGTCCAGATCCTGAAGAGTCAGGCCAGGCCCACCACTGTGGCAGCCGCAAAGCCCCGGGTCTCCACCGCCCTGGGCGCGCCGGCGTCCTCGACGCGAAGAATGACCCAGTCCGGCACCAAGGCGGCGCTCAGGAGTTCGGCAGCCCGCAAGGCGCCTGACGTCAACTGGGACATCCCCTCGAACCACTGGGCCCGCAAGGCCGTGGAGTCTCTCGCCGAGAGCGGACTCCTCCGAGTTCCGGACGGCAAGTTCGAGGGCGGTACCAAGGTCAGCCGCTACGAGCTGGCCGTGGTAACGCAGCGCGTCGTGGCCCGCTCCTCTGAATCCGTCGAGGCTCTGAAGGCACAACTCGCCCAGGTCAACAAGGACGGCGCCGAGGCCCGGCGGAAGCTCCAGCAGTTGAAGGGCCGGATTGCAGAGATCGAGAAGAACATGAACGCCCCACAGGCGAACCGGACCTCCGGTGCCGGTGAGGACGTCGAGAAGCTGAGCAAGGAAGTCGACAAGCTCCGCCAGACATTCACCCGGGCCATCGCCGGCCTCGCTCTGGATCGCAGCAAGATCGACGACTTCAAGAGCAGCTGGTCCAGCCTCCTGAGCCGAATGCACGGCCTGGAGCGAAGGATTCAGAAGCTCGAGGGCCCGCCCACCAGCTGATTGATTGACTGATTGAAGGAGCCGCATGCGAAGGCATGCGGCTTCTCTCATTCCCGGGTCCGCGTCAGGACTTGACGGCCTCTGACCGGATCAGCTGTGCCACAAGGCGCATTTCCCTGGCGGCGAAGTAGGTCCGGCCATTCGTACCATGAGGACCGGAGGATCCGATAGCATGGGAACCGTCCGGACAAGCCCAGCACCGCGGCCTCCGGGACCGACCATGTCCTTACAACGGAAACGCAAGCTCGGGCGGCGTCTCGCCTACCGGATCGTGCTCCACGAGCTCTTTCGGGCCGGCGAGCACGAGAGTCGGGGCGGTCTGCTCCGGGATCTCAGTCAGCTGTTCGATCTCGATCCATCCCAGTGTCAGCGGATGGCAGATGCCGAGAGAGCTGGCGATCAGGGGCGTCCGGCCAGGCCCTTCGACCCCATGCGCACCTTCCGGCTTGCCTTCATGGTGGCCCTCGAGAGCGGCGCTATCTCGGTCCAGGAGCGGAAGATCCTCAAAAGGATGGCTGCCTGCCTGCAGCTGACCCGGGAACAGCAGATGGAGGCCGTCGCCGACCTGCGTCAGCCAGGCACGCTGATCAAACCTCCCGAGCAGTCGGCCCAGTCTCCCGCCTATCCGGAGTTCGCGGACCTGGAAGGGCCCAGCATGGAATCCATGGAGATTCCCCAGCTCGACGACGATCCTGGCGACGAGAACTATCCTTTCGATACCCCCGAGGCTGTCTCTCCAGAAGAGACCGAGCCACCGGTCTCGCCGCCATCGCCAAAGTCCATGAGTCGGGAGGAACGAAAGCGACGCTCCGTGGAACGGCGGAAGGAGCGGCTGAGCCGCAAGCGCAACAAGGCCGCTCCCACGGTTCCCATGCCGGGGCCAGTCGAGGCCCCCGCCGCCGGCGTCACAGCGAAGAAGACGCGGATCGGCTCTGCTGGGCCAACGGTCACCAGTCCCGCTGTCCCGGGCAAGAGCCCCCTGATACCTGCGGTTATCTGTGCCGTCCTGGTGGCGGGACTCGGCTCTTGGTATCTGCTCTCATC
This sequence comes from Candidatus Cloacimonadota bacterium, assembly GCA_021772705.1. Lineage (GTDB taxonomy): Bacteria > Muiribacteriota > UBA6191 > JACPRK01 > JACPRK01 > OFTM100. The sequence continues at coordinate 3,688 of JAJFLN010000549.1, forward strand.
GCCTGCTTCAGATGTCTCCCCGGAGCCAGTCGACGCAAGGTCCGCATCGGTCGAGCCCGAGCCGCCCAGGAAAGAGCCGGCAGCTGCCAGGAAGCCTGACCCGCCGGCGGGAGCGAGGAACTCCCGGGTCGTTCGTCCCCTGGCTGAACGGCTTCGCAGCATTCAGGCCCGGGCGGCGGAGGTGAGAGAGGCGGAGCTGTCTCAACTTCTGACTCCCGCCGGCAGCCTGGCGACGGCTGCGGCCAACCGGCCGGCCTACCTGGTCCGGATCGCCGCCATCGGCTCCAGCCACGCCAAAGCACGCCGAGGCCTGAGCCGGATCGCCCGGGACCGGTCTGATCCCCTGAGACTGTCTGCAGTCCTTGCCCTCAGCCGTCTGAAGGCAGCAGGAGTCTCGGAGATCGCCGAGACCCTCTCCCGGTCTTCCCTGGACATGGAACGGCGGATCGGCTTGCTCGCCCTCTCTCGTCTCAGCGGCAACCGGAAGCGATGGGCCCGGGAGCTGGCCTCCATACGCCGGACCTGGCCGCTGGCCCGTTTCCTGAGCGACGCGGGAGATCCGGCGGCCCTGGAGCTGCTCGAGTGGGAGCTCGGCTCCGAAGCGGCCAGCCAGCGTGAGAAGGCCCTGGGTTTGCTGGCCCGCGGCTTCGGGGGAACCACGGGAAGTCTGGGCGACTACCGCGTCGTCGACGCCGTGCTGGCTCGCCTGGCCGACCCCGATGCCGCCGTCCGGAGCGCCGCCCTGGACTGTCTGGCCCAGATCGGAGACAGGTCCGTCACTCCCCTGGCTCTGCGCGCCCTAAGCAACCCCAGGCCGGCGGAACGGAGGGGCGCCTTGCGGTTGCTGGCTTCCCTGAGTGACAGCGAGGCCGTGGCGGCGGTGATGAAGGCCCTGTCAGATCCCGATGGAGGCGTGAGCAGCTTCGCCGCCCTGACTCTCTCCGAGTTCGATCATCTGCCCGTCGAGTTCCTGGCCGGTCAGATCCGGTCCCTGCCTCAGGACAGCCCCGTCCGGGAGGCGGTGGTGACCGCCCTCTTCCGGACCGACAGAATCGGATTCCTGGACGCCATCTGGGACCTGCTGTCTCACCTGACTCGGAAAGAGATGCGCCTCGCTTCCCGGTGCCTGATCGAGCTGTCGCGGCACCAGATGGTTCGGGAGCAAATCCGTCAGGGACTCTCGGAGAAGGTCCGGATACTCTCGGGCTTCCATCGCAGCGAGGTCGTTCGGACCCTGGGGCAGGTCTCGTCTTCTCCGGTGGACGGACCGGAGGGGGACCCGGAATTGGTGAAGCTCCTAGGCTCCGGTGACCCGGATCAGGCCATTGAAGCCTCCAGGAAGCTGGCGGCCCTCTACGGCAATCAAATGATCGACGAGCTGGCAGTCCTGGCACTGTCGCCGAACCGTCGTGTCAGACGCCACGGCTGCACCATGCTGGCAGAGCTGGCCGGGCGGGAGGATGCGCCGCTACTGCAGGCCATATCAGAGCGGGTGGGACCCGAACTGGTTCCCGTCTTGATTCGGGGCCAGGCCAGACTGGGCTTCACATCCGGTCTGGACCGGCTGGTGGGACAGCTGGGCGGCAAGGGCACCGGCAGCCTGGCCCGGGCCAGACGCCGCATCGCGGCCTGGGGTCTGGCCCGGATCGGAGTTCCCGGCGGCGTCCCACCCCTGCTGGCGAGTCTGGAAGATCCTTCCTGGCCCGTTCGGACCGTGGCTGCCTGGGGGCTGAACCGCTACCTCTCCCTGGGTCTCATCGGAGGCGATGACGGGCGCCGTGTACGCCTTGTTCTGGCGGGACTCATCACAGATCCTCGACTCGAGGTTCAGTGGGCCGCTCGAGGTCGGTAAGGGGCCGCGCAGGAATAAATGCGCGGAAGTCGCGCCCAGATTTGGGGCAGATTCGGTTGGTTCGACTGAGCGGGACCGGAGGCGTAGTGGGCTACGTCGAGGATTCCGCGATTGAGGAGCGGCCGAAGACGGCCTGAAGATGGGATGCGAAACTGCGTGGTTATTCTTGCGCGGCCCGCCCATGAATTAGTGGAAGGAATGTTTGAAAACGAGGGCTCTGCCCTCGAACTCCAGCCAGGGGCCATTGACCCCTGGACCCCGATTGAACAGGTCAAGCTCTCGTATGTCATTCAAGTGCTCATCAGCACTCTCAGTCGCACCAGTCCAATTGGGGGTTTGGGGGAGCTGGCTCCCCCAACGGGGTGTGGGGCGGAGCCCCACTACAACAAAATCCGTCTTATCTCACCGGTATTGCCCCTAAGGACCTAGCGGCGACCCTCTGGTCATTTCTCGACTTTCTTGCCCCTCAATGCCGACAGCTTCACCCGGAGACGCCTGACGGCGGCCGTGTGTACCTGAGAGACTCGGGAGTCCGTGACACCCAGGACCTTGCCGATTTCTCGCATGGTCAACTTCTCGTAGTGGTAGAGAGAGATGACCAGCCGCTGCTGCTCCGGCAGGCGTCCAATCTCGTCGGCGATGATTCGCCGGATCTCGGACTGCTCCACTGAGGCCTCTGGACCGGGGCCGCCACGGAACTCGACCATGTCCGAGAGTGACACGGCGCCTTCGCCGTCCTCGTCTCGCTCGTCCAGTGAGCGAAGGATGGTCTTGTGGAGGTCCTGACGGAGCTTGTGGAGCTCTGAGAGACGCATCTCGAGGCGGGAGCAAATCTCGGCATCCGAAGGCGGTCGTCCCAGATGGGCTTCCAGATCTCCGATGGCCTCTTCCAGCTTCCGGGCCTTCTGACGCACCGACCTGGGGGCCCAGTCCCCGGTGCGAAGGGCGTCCAGGATGGCTCCCTTGATCCGGGTCTTGGCGTAGGTCGGGAACTGGATCTTCAGGTCCGGGTTGAACTTCTCGACTGCGTCGATGAGCCCGAACAGGCCATCGCTGACCAGGTCGTCATAGCTGACACTCGTCGGGAGGCCGATCGCCATGCGACCCGCCACGTACTTGACGAGCCGGACGTTGCGGGAAATCAGTTCATCCCGGACAGCCGGGTTTCCCGTGTCCCGGTACTCCCGGAACATTCGGTTGAGCTCCTGAGAGGCTTCGCTGCCGGTCTCGACCGTTGAGCCTCCGTCAGCGCTATTGACGGCAGCTACGGTGTGGCTCTCGGCGCTCACCCCCACCTTTGCAATTGTTTGATTGTCGCGGCTTCGCGGCATGGGATCTCCTCGCGGGATGAAGTTCGGGTTTCGACGTTTCTGGTATCGGCACGACAGGAACCCTTTCTGTAGAGCATTTTTTGTATGAACTCTCCCGGAGGCGCTAAAAACGCCGTCACAGAGGCAAAAGTGTGGTAAAGTTTCGGCTCTCTTCGGGCTCCCCCTTCGCCGATCCCAGCGGAGAACGACGGGTCCGAGTAGCGGTGTCAGGAGGTCGTCTCGTATGAAGCCAGCTGAGTTCCCCCCCCCCGTGACCGCAGGCGAATTCGTCCAGCCCATCACGGCACCCGCCGACGAGCGACTCGATGCCGGCGTCCTCTTCGTCGGTGCCGGACCGGCCAGCCTGGCCGGAGCCATTCGCCTGGCTCAGCTCCTGGAGAAGGAGCCCGAGCTGAATGAGTCCCTCGGCGAGATGCCCATCGTCCTCGTCGACAAGGGCAAGGCTCCCGGCGCTCATCTCCTCTCCGGCGCCGTGTTGAACCCCATCGGCTTCCGGAAGCTCTTCCCGGACATGCGAACCGAGGACTTTCCTTTCTTTGGACCCGTGGAGAAGGAATCGGTCTACTTCCTGACCTCCGGGTCATCGCTGGAGTTCCCCGTCATTCCTCCGACCATGAACAACCACGGCAACCAGATCGCCTCCCTCAGCCAGGCCGGCCGCTGGCTCGCCGAGAAGGCCGAAGAGCTGGGAGTCATGATCCTGCCCGAGACGGCGGGGCAGAAGCTCCTGGTCGATTCCGGCGCAGTCCGGGGTATCCGGGTCGGCGACAAGGGCTACGACAGGGACGGGAAGCCCAAGTCCAACTTCGAGGAAGGACCGGAGATCACCGCCCGCTACACCGTTTTGGGCGAGGGCACCCAGGGTCACCTGACCCAGGCCTTGCTGGACGAATTCCAGATCGACCGGCCCAACCCTCAGATCCACGCTCTGGGCGTCAAGGAAGTCTGGGAGGTCCCTCGTCCTCTGGATCGGGTGATCCACACTCTCGGATGGCCCCTGAAAGCCTCCGCCAGCTACAACGAATTCGGTGGCAGCTTCTGTTACCCCATGGGGAAGGACAAGGTCTCCATCGGTCTCGTGGTGGGTCTCGACTATCGGGATTCGAGCCTGTCGGTGCACGACCTGTTCCAGCAGATGAAGCTCCACCCTCTGTTCGATCAGGTCCTGGCCGGCGGCAAGCGGCTCGACAAGGGCTGGGGCGCCAAGACCATTCCGGAGGGGGGCTACTGGTCCCTGCCATCTCAGCTCCACGTCCCTGGGGCCTTGCTCGTCGGCGACAGCGCCGGCTTCGTCAACGTCCCGTCACTCAAGGGCATCCACTACGCCATGTGGAGCGGCATCCTGGCGGCGGAGCAGATCTTCGAGAGCCTCAAGAGCGGAGCCGATCCGGCCCAGGCCGCGTCCCTTGCGGGCTACGACAGGGCAGTCGAGAAGAGCTTCATTCGTGACGACCTCTACAAGGTTCGCAACATGCGCCAGGCCTTCAAGTACGGCCTCGTGCCCGGCGGGGCCCTAGCGATGATGATGACCCTCACCGGCGGCGCCTTCCCGGGAGGTCACTGGAGCAATCACGCCGACCCGGAACAGGAGATGTTCGACAGCGGCCGGACCTTCCCCAAGGCCGACGGTGAACGGACCTTCGACAAGCTCGACAGTGTCTTTGCAGCGGGCAACCAGAGTCGGGACGATCAGCCCAGCCACCTGAGGCTCAGCCGGATCGCCCCTCGCAGCCTGGGCAAGACCTGGGATCGCATGTGCCCCGCCGGCGTCTACGAGTGGAACGACGAGGGCGACGAGAAGGGCCTGGTGGTCAACGCCACCAACTGCATCCACTGCGGGGCCATCAACTCCAAGGGCGGGCGCATCACGCCTCCCGAGGGCGGCAGCGGGCCCGAGTACAACAACATGTGATGGCCCGGTCCGCCGCCAGCAAGCGCCAGGTCCGGACGAGGAAGTTCGGACGCGCCCGGAAGGCGCTGAGAGAAAGGGCGGACCAAATCTGTAAAGAGTTGGTCCGTGCTTATCCCGTGGCTGAATGCGCCCTGATACACGACAGCCCGCTCCAGCTCCTGATCGCCACCATCCTTTCGGCCCAGTGTACCGACGCCCGGGTGAACATCGTGACCAGGAAGCTCTTCGCCACCTATCGGACTCCGGCAGAGTTCGCCGCATCACCGCCGGGAGAGCTGGAGGAAATCATCCACAGCACCGGCTTCTTCCGGAACAAGGCGAAGAACATCCGGGCTGCCTGTGCCGCCATCCAGGAGCGGTTCGACGGCCAGGTCCCCCGGCGGATGGAGGACCTGCTATCCCTGGCCGGCGTCGCCCGCAAGACGGCCAACGTCGTCCTGGGAACAGCCTGGGGCATGCCTTCCGGCGTGGTGGTGGACACCCACGTGCAACGCATCACGGGCCTTCTAGGGCTGACCCGCCAGACCGACCCCGTGAAGGTCGAGAAGGACCTGATCGCCCTGCTGCCGGAGACCGCCTGGATCTCCTTCAGCCACCGCCTGATCCTCCACGGCCGCCAGGTCTGCATCGCCCGCCGCCCCCGCTGCGCCGACTGCACCCTGTCATCCCTCTGCGAAAGCGACCAGACCGCCGACCAAACCTGAGCCAGCAGGACCGCTCTCCCCCAGGAGTGGGTCGGGGCAAGGCGAACAGGGAACTGGCAACAGAAAATGGAAACCACGACCCATGTCAGTGGAAACCGTCCGCATCGTCGAGCAACCCTTCGAAAGCCGAGCACGAGCCGGAGACGTGCCGATTCCC
>JAJFLN010000550.1 GCA_021772705.1 Candidatus Cloacimonadota bacterium
CCCCACTATGGATGCCCGCATCCAGGACGACTGAATGGCCGAGTTTTCCCGATCCGTTCGTCCTGAGCCTGTCGAAGGATGAATGGAGCGGGCGGCCATATCGTCTACTATGGATGCGGGCATCCATAGTGGGGCGAACGGATCCGGAATAGGCCAGGGGACCCCCTACGGGACATGCACCCCTGGCCTCGACCGGAGGGGCAGATCACGCCAGCAGCCCCAGGGCCGTCGAGAGTACCTCCTGTCTGGAAGGCCAGGAGTCCAGCAGGCTCTTCAACACCACCACTCTGGGGCCTCGGGGTCGCCAGACTGCCGGGTCCGTGGGACCGAAGAGGACCAGAGTCGGGACACCCAACGCCGCCGCCAGATGGGCCGGTCCGGAGTCGTTGCCCACAAACAGGGCGGAACCGGAGATCCGCCTGGCCAGATCCATCGGTTCGGCAGGCTGCAGCAGCATCAGTTCCGAGCCGGTTCTGACAGGGTCCTGCCAGAATGGCAGCAGGTCCTGGTCAGCGGGTCCGAGCAGCACCTGAGTCCTGTACCCGGCCCGGGCCACCTTCTGAACCAGCTCGAGATAGTGTTCCGGGGGCCACCTCTTGTGCCGTCCCCCGGCGCCTGGGTGTACCGTCACCCGTCCCTCGCCCTGACCCGTCGTCTCCAGCGTCGCCAGGTCGAGACGGGATTTCCGGGACAGGCCGGCTAGATCGGCCAGGCGCCTCGCCATGCTGCCTCCCTCGAATCGGCCGGCCCGAGGATTGCCTCCCATGACCTGCTTCACACCCCAAGCTCTCAGGTTCCTGGCACAGCACTCCCTCGGATCCGCCATCCAGAGAAGTGCACCATCGAATTGGCTCAACTGCCGAATCAGATCCGGCCCGGGCTTCGGCGAGGGCGAAAACAGGGGCAGCAGATCGACGCCTCCAAAGTCACGACAACCAGCGACGAATGGCGCCAACCCCAGCAGGGGGAGGTAGCGCTCATTCGCTGCCACCTCGATCCGGATTCCCCGGTTCTGTTCAGCCAGGTTCTTCAGAGCCGGCAATCCGAGAAGGAGATCCCCCAGGGCTCCAGGTCGAAGAACCAGAAGCGACGAGGGCTGGCCGATCATTGCCTGCGGAGGCGGAGGCGGTAGAGCCGGAGGAGAGGGTAGGGCCGCTCGAGGGAGAGGGCGATGACCCTCCGCTCTCCCGGGTCCAGGTCACCCAACAGCTGTGATGCGACGACCTCCAGCCGCCCGGGATTGGGCGTGCCGTCGTCGAGGCGGCCCGCCTGGGGAGCCTCCAGCAACTCCAGTACTGCACCAGGAACGGTGGAGGTCGCCGTGTTCCTGGCCGATCCCTGGTAGATCCTTCGCCTCAATCCATGACCCTCGATGATCGAGGTTCGAACATCCACCAGGATCCCATCCATCAGGAACTGCTGCCTGTCCTGGTCGGGATCGAACCGAGGACTCGGAGGAGAGCCCCCGGGAAGCCGGTGTTCGTGCATCAGCTCAAAGTTCCGGAGCCTCCGGGCCTGTCGATCCTGGGCATCCAGCGAACCGGTCGAGAGAGCCTGCAGGATGGAAGCAGCAACCAGAATGAGGGCCAGACGCCAGGTCATACCCTGTCCCTTATGCCTGCATGCTCTCTATGTCCATTCTTCTCGGTTGCGGACCCATCAGTCCGGCAAGGCGGCCCCTGTGCCAGGTCGGGTCCATGGCCTTCCAGAACTCGTCGGCAGTCACCCTTGCCGCGTCCAGCCGAAGACTGCGCTGCCGGAAGAGCCGCCGCAGTTCCCCCAATCCCGACAGCTTGCCTCGCAGATAGGGACGAAACTGTCCCGCCCTGGAGCGGCACCAGAGGCCCCAGACCCCGCGAGCTACATGCCAGGGAAAAGTTCTGAGAAGAACCGCCGTGGGCAGGTTGCTCCAGTAAACCAGCTCCGTGTTTCTGGATTGATAGAACATGGCGTCAGCGAAGTTGAGGTTTCGGGTCGCCCCGCCTGCGTGGAGAACCCGGGCACGGGCCACGTACACGCACCGGGCTCCCTGCATGCGGGATCTCACGGCCAGATCCACGTCCTCGGCGGTGTGGAAGTATCTTGAGTCGAAGCCGCCGAGCCGATCGAGCAGACCACGCCGGTAGAGAGCAGCGCCGGCGCTGGCGCCGAAGACCTCTCGATCCTGGTCGAAGGCTTCACCGTCCAGGTCATCATGCCCCCGCCCCGCTCCTTCTCCGAATCGAGTGAAGACATCACCGGCGGAATCGACAAGCCGGCCTCGAGGCGCCTGCAGCATCCGGCTGGCAAAGCAGTCCGCCCAGGGATAGGCCTCGCTTGCCTGGAGCAGGGCCTCCACCCAGCCGGGATCCGCCACCGTGTCATCGTTCAGGAAAGCAACCCGGTCGGCCACGGCGGAGGCGAGCCCCGCGTTGGCTCCCGCGGCGAAACCCACGTTTCTGGGCAGCCTGACCCGCTGGGTTCGAGGCTGACCCTCGGCGAGCCCCATTCCCAGCCGGGCCTGGGGGCCGTTGCCCACCAGGACGATCTCGAAGTCCTGACTCGTCTGGGACTGCAGGGCCTGCAGACAGAGAGCCAATCGATCCGCCCCCACCTGGTGGACGATCACCACCGATAGGCCGGGAGCCCGGATTGCTTTCACCGGCCTGCCAGGGAGTCCGAGTCGCGCAGGATCAGCCCCGATGCCAGGACAGGCTGGCAGATCTGCACGGGAACCCGGTAAGAAGTCTCGCCTGATCGTCCAAGATAGTAGGCAGGCGTCTCCCCGGAGTGCTCCACCCGGTGGACCTTCAGCAACTCCCCTGCCTCATGGGCGGACCAGGGCTCGAGCAGGATCGCCAGAAATGGCAGACCTGAAGATGCATATTCTGTCCGAGTTCTCCTCAGGAGATCCGGTGCTTCCTCCGGGCTCCGGAGGTCATGGCTGCCGGTCACTCGCTCGAAATCATGGCCCTGAAGGCGAACCAACCGGCCCGACTCGGTGACTCCCTGATGGACGCGCGTCTGTATTGTCGCTCCCTGGATCGACACGGTTCGCGAGGCTGCGGCAAGGAGGTAGACCAGTTCGCCCCGCCTCAAACCATCCACGTCCCGCAGAAGCTGAGCCACTCCGGTTTGTTGCATATCGGGCCAGACTCGGGACGGAACCCCGTTCCGGGAGGAGTCGGACACCGCCGAGGGACTGTCTCTCCCGTCCCCGGCGTCTTCCCCAGGCGCCGTCATGACCCGCCTGACAACGGTATCCTCGACGGCAATCTCGAGGAAGGTGGTTCGGATGACACTGGCGAAGAGAAGGAACAGCAGCAACAGCAGACGGCTGTCGAGGCTCGCTGTTGTCCAGAATCGCGGCATCTCGGGCCGCCGCCGGAACCAGGGCAGGATCGGGTCCGGAGTGTCGTCGATGAAAATCAGACTCGGGGCCAAGGGAAGGCTCTCGGTGGATCGAGAGAATCTGCGCCCGAAACAGGCGTAGATGGCACAACCCCCGTTGAAGCGCCAGCAGTCCTCATGATGCGGGGCGCAGCAACGTTCGCAGAGGACCTGTTCGCCGAGAATCCCCTCAGCGCAGATCTGACAGTGAACTTCATCAATCATGTTTGGACCCGGGAGTTCCGATACCTGTGAAGAAGTATATCAGAGGGCCTTCAGCTTCGCCGCAGAGTCGCGAGCAGTGCCGCAGAGTGAGGAAGCCCGTGTAAGGACCCGCGCAAGAACAACTACACAGTTTCGCATCCCATCTTCAGGCCATCTTCGGCTGCTCCTCAATCGCGGAATCCTCGACGTAGCCCGCTACGCCTCCGGTCCCGCTCAGTCGAACCAACCGAATCTGACCCAAATCTGGGCGCGACTTCCGCGCATATATTCCTGCTCGGTCCCCAACTTCGGCCCCTGGACGGGGGACATTCAGCCCGGAGCGATGAGAATCATGGAACCCGACTATTTGACGCCTTCCCGGATCTAGGATTATATAAGGAACGAACCGGCTAGCAGGGAACGCCCCATGGGGTCACCAGTTCATATAACTCCGAGAGCCGAAACAACGTGACGATAAAGATAAAGTTCTGGGGAGTCCGAGGCTCCATACCAGCTCCTGGACCGGAGACCCATCGTTTCGGTGGGAACACTTCCTGTGTGGAGGTGAACATCGAGGACGAGATCCTGATCTTCGATGCCGGCACGGGAATTCGAAAGCTGGGCCTCGATCTTCTCAAGAGGAAGAAGCGGCCCATCGTCGCGTCCGTATTCATCTCCCATACTCACTGGGATCACATCCAGGGCTTCCCGTTCTTCGTTCCGGCTTTCATTCCCGGGAACATGTTCCAGCTCTACGGGGGCAAGACCTTCAGCGCGTCCCTGGAAGAGGCTCTCGACGGCCAGATGCAGCATCCCAACTTTCCGGTGATGCTCAAGGACCTGCCCTCCACGCTCAGGTTTCATAATCTCAATGAGGGAGAGTCCTTCGCCATCGACCTCAATCCCGATGTCAGCAACGAGCCCATCCACGTCACCTTCGATCGGCTGCACCATCCCAACGGGGTCTTCTGCTACCGGGTCGACTACAAGGGCAAGTCGGTGGTCTACGCCACGGACAACGAACCTGGAGTTCCGGAACTGGACGCCAGGTTGATCAAGATGGCCCGGGGCGCTGACGTCCTGATCATGGATTGCCAATACACTCCGGAGGAGTATCCCGCCAAGAAAGGCTGGGGGCACAGCACCTGGCTCGATGGCGTGAAGGTGGCTCAGCGAGCCCAGGTGAAGCAGCTCGTGATGTTCCATCACGACCCGGAGCGAAACGACAAGGACCTGGAACACGTCGAGACCCTGGCCAAGGAGAAGTTCTCCGGCACCGTGGCGGCCTACGAGGGAATGGAAATCACCCTCTAGTGCGGTGGTCCTACGCTTCCTTCCTTATCCGTTCGTGCCGAGCTTGTCGAGGCACAGAACGTCGTTTCGCGGACCGGCCCCTCTCCTGAGCTTGCCGAAGGGTCAGACTATATGGCCGCCCGCTCCATTCATCCCCTTCGGCGTAGCTCAGGACATGCTTCGACAGGCTCAGGACGAACGGATCGGGAAAACTCGGCCATTCAGTCGTCCTGGATGCGGGCATCCATAGTGGGGCGAACGGTTTTATGGA
>JAJFLN010000056.1 GCA_021772705.1 Candidatus Cloacimonadota bacterium
GTTTTCAAACATTCCTTCCACTAATTCATGGGCATTGGAGCTAGCAACGGGATGCGAGTCCTGCTTCTCAATCCCCCGGCACAGGAGCGGATCAACCGGCGATTCCGCTGTACTTACCGGGCTCGCCATTTCCTGTTTCCCCCTCTAGAGATGCTGCTCCTGGCCGGAGCGGCCCAGCGGGTCCCTGCCGTGGAACCCCGGTTACTCGACGCCGTGGCGGATCAGCTGACGCCGGAAGCGACGCTGGATGCGGTGCGGAAGTTCAGTCCTTCCCTGGTGGTCTACCTGGGCGGCAATGACAGCTTGGGCGACGACGTGGCCTTCGGACGGCGAATCCGGGAACAGGTCGATGTGCCAGTCCTGGTCACGGGCTACATGCCGACCCTCTACCCGGCGGAGATCCTCGAGGCTGGAGGAGCCGATGGCGTCCTGCTGGGAGAACCGGAGAGGGTATTCGAGGATCTCCTGATCCAGCTGTCCCGGCAGCCCGGTGCTTCCCTGGTAGACGTGGTTCCTGATGCCGGCCTGGCCTTGCCCGGCAAGCCCGCACCATCGGCGCCTCCTCCCGACATGGACGAACTTCCGGCGCCGGCCTATGACCTGGCACCCTTGAGTCTCTATGGAGACTTCTTCCTCCCCAGGCCCTTCGCCGTGCTTCAGACCTCCCGAGGCTGCCCGTTCAGTTGCAGCTACTGTGTCCATCCTCACGGCAAGCAAGTACGGGCGAGGTCGGTGGAGAATGTTCTCGACGACGTCAGGCGGCTGGTACACCACCAGAGTGTCCGCACCATCCGATTCGAGGACGACCTGTTCACCCTGTCCCCGCAGCGGGTCCGGGACTTCTGCCAGGGCTTGCTGGAGCGGGAGCTGAATGTCAGCTGGACCTGCCTCGCTCGCCCCGAGGGCATCGACAGGGAACTGGCGGAACTGATGGCCCGGGCCGGCTGCGTCCGGGTCTATGTCGGCATCGAATCCGGCAGCTCCAGGGTCCGCAAGGAGCTGCAGCGAGGCGGAGGCGCCGAGCCGCCCCATCCCGTGGTCCATGCCCTGGCCGCCGCCGGAATCGAGGTGGCGGGCTTCTTCATCGTTGGCCTCCCCTCGGAGTCCGAAGAGGAGTTCAACGCCTCCGTCAATCTGGCCATCGAGCTGGATCTCGACTACGTCGTCGTCTCCCGTGCCCGCCCCTACCCGGGGACGGACCTCTTTGATCGCCCTCCCGAAGAGGTGGAGTTCAAGCTGCTTCCCTTCCGAACCCGATTCACCGACCCGGTCATGGCCGAGACAAGCGAGCGGCGTGAGCGAGCGTTCTACCGACGATTCTACCTGCGCCCCCGGATACTGAAGACCCTGTACCGCCGGCTCTTCCGAGAGCCCCGGGCCACCGCGGCAGCCCTGACGGAGCTGGCCCGCTCCTTCGTTCCCGCCGAGGGCGGCGCCGTGCGAGAAGACCTGATCTGAGGGGAATTATGGGGACACACGACTGGACCCGAACTCCCGAGAGGTCACCCGAACCAGCAGATTCGCCTGGAGATAGGGGGACACACGACTGGACCCGAACTCTGCGAGGTCACCCGAACCAGCAGTTTCGCCTGGAGAGTTCGGGTCCAGTCGTGTGTCCCCCTATCTCCCTATCACATGAACGCTGCGGCTCTTCGCAGGATGAACCTTACCTGACCCGCGGTGCGAATGTTGGACAGGAGCCGGAAGATTGGCGTGGGCCTCAGGTAGAAGGACCGGTAGGCACGACGGGAGAGCTCTTTGAGGCGCTCCTTGGTCAGGTTCTTCGGGGCATAGGGAGTCTGGGATTGGTAGTAGGAACCCCAGTCCGGCTCGCCCAGCTCGCCTGATTCCTCCAGCTCCCGATAGGCCGGTGTTCCCGGCAGGGGCAGGTAGTTGGAGAAGAGGGCCCGGCCCAGGTCCAGTTCCTTGGCGAAGCGAATGGTCTTGTGGATGTCCGCCTCCGTCTCGCCAGGATTGCCGAGGATGAAGAAGCCGTTCACTTCCAGGCCCGCTTCCCGGACCATGGCAACCTGTTCCCTGATGAGCTCGATGGTCAGGCCCTTCCGCATGATGTCGAGCATCCGCTGAGAGCCGGTCTCGATTCCCACCGAGAGATAGTAGCAGCCGGAACGTTTCATCAGCCGCACCAGGCCGGGGGTCAGGGTGTCGAGACGGACCCCGTTGGGACAGCCCCAGGTGATGTCGACGCCCTTCTGGAGCAGGGTTTCGCAGAACCGCTCCACGTAGCGGTTGTCGAAGGTGAAGTTGTCATCCAGGACATGTATCTCCCGAATCCCGTACTGGCCCATGAGCAGTTCGATCTCGGCCATGATGTTGTGGATGGATCGCTTTCTCAGTGCCTTGCCCAGGGTGGTCGATGCGGCACAGAACGTACAGGGATAGGGGCAGCCTCGGGTGAAGACCATGGGGGCCACGGGCAGGCGCCGGAAGAAGGCACCCTGTGGGGCCTCTGGATAGGTACGGGGATCGATCATGTCCCAGGCGGGAAACTCGATCTCGTCCAGGTCCAGGGGGCGGTAGGCCTTGTTGAGGACCGCCTCGCCATCGACGCGATGAATCAAACCGGGGATAGGCTCCAGATCCGACGGTTCCGGAGCTCCACCAGATCCCTGAAGCAGGTCGAGAAGCTCCACGAAACCGCTCTCGGACTCTCCCGTGAAGGCAAAGTCGGTCTCGGGAGCCTGGGCGAAGATGCGCTCACCCATCCCGGCCACATGGGGGCCGCCCAGGAGAGTGATCACATGGGGCATGGCCTTCTTGGTTGCCGCAACGGCTCGCTGGGACCAGGGCAGATCGTGACTGAAGAGGGTGAAGCCGATAACGTCCGGGGTGCGGCTAGCCGCCTCCCTCAGGAAGTCATCCAGATCCAGCTGGTCCTTGACGCAGTCGAGGATCTCCACGTCGTGGCCGCCGGTACGGACTGCGCTGGCGAGATAACCGAGACCGATCGGCGGAATGACGTTATACGTCAGCCGGGGGGGAATGAAGGGTCTGACAAGGAGGACGCGCAACGTCGGCTGGCCCGTTTGCCGGGCTCGTCAGGCCCCCTCCGTGGAGGGAGCTTCGTCGGATCGGGCCAGTCCCGCGACCCGGGGCTTGAAACGGGGCTTCAGGAAGAAGGCGAACCGGAAGAACTCGATGAACCGCTTGACCTTCACGAAGGAGGTCAGGGACATCAGGATGTCCAGGATCAACCGGGGGCGCAGGAAGAATCGGAGCAGAGCGTAGGTTCGGAACAGTCGAAGCTTCCGGGCCGACAAGTGGGGATGAACACCGCTGACGGAGTCGTAGCGGAAGTTCTCTATGCTCGTCGGCGTCAGAACGTGGGGTCCGTAGTGGGTACCGTAAGACTCCGTTCCGGGATGAGGGGTGTAGACGAAGAAGTCCGCCCGGTCGAGGGGCAACTCCAAGGCGAGCTTCAGGGTCGCCTTCAGGTCCTCCCAGGTCTCCTCCGGATAACCCATGATGAAGAATCCATTGATCCGTATCTTCGTCGACTTCCGGATGAGCCAGGTCGACTTGATGATATGCGGCAGAGTGATGGACCGCTTCATGGCCTTGATGATTCGAGCCGAGCCGGACTCGATACCCACGCTGACCAGGTAGCAGCCGGACTGCTCCATTAACTGCAGGGTCTCCTCATCGGTCTGATTGAGACGGATTCCGTTGGAACCGGCCTCCCAATGAATCTTCAGGCCCGCATCGATGATCCCCTTGCTGAAGGCACGTACGAAGGCACGTTCGTGAAGGAAGTTGTCGTCGGTGATGGAGAAGTGATTCGCCCCGTAGGTATCGATGAAGTAGCGGAGCCAGTTCATCATGTAGGGGATGGAGTGATGACGGGTGACGTTTCCCGTCACGGCGGGACCGGCACAGTAGGTGCACTTGAAGGGACATCCACGACCGGTAATGATCGGCAGGTAGTTGCCCTTCATGATGAGGGCCGGAGGGTTCTTGGCGATGAAGTTCTTCATCTCCAGAGCTTCCCAGTCGGGGTAACCTAGGCTGTCCAGATCCTCCACGACCTGCTTGTCGTTGGCCTTGATGTCCCCTTCCTCGGAGTCTCGCCAGACCAGCCCTGTGATGTTCTTCAGAAGAGAACGGGGAGGTTTGTTGCCATCCTGAACCATGCCGGACACGAACTTCGGGAGCCCCAGCTCGGCCTCCCCCTGAAAGGCGTAGTCCACCTGATGGAGCATCTTCAGCGCGTCGGGGCCGGCGCCGCTCGGGAAGGGTCCGCCTGCGAGAGTGACGATGTCAGGATTGATCTGCTTCACCCTCCGGTAGGACTCGATGACGCTGTTCAGATCCTTGGTGTAGATCTTGAAGCCGAAGAAGTCAGGCTTCTCCTTGGCAACGATCTTCAGCAGCTGGTCCTGAGTCAGCCCCCGCTCGATGCAATCCACAATCTTGATCTCATGGCCTTCCTTCTTCAGGGCCGTGGCCAGATAGCCCAGACCCAGGTCCGGTGCCTCGAGATCGTAATACTGTAGTGGCCCAACAGGCTTGGCCAGCAGGACTTTAGCCATTCAATCCGCCTCTCTCGTAACTCTTGTCACAAAAACACTCGTTCCGCATCCTTCGGCAGTATACCCCAGGATCTTACGGACCAGCCACCAGCCATGGCAATCCGCCGATCTGGGACAGAGACCAGGCCCCGAACTTTGCGTTCGAGGCCTGGAGTCAGCTGGCTGTAACTACTACTCGGCGGGGCCGATGAACTGCATCCGCTTGCCCCACTCGAACCACCTGGGCTGGGCTGAATCGCTGCGGCTGTTGAGCAACTTGACTAGATCCTTCAGCTCGGTCTTGGCCCACGCGACGGCGCTCTCTTCCACGCCCCAATAGTCCAGAGGCTGCTTGACCGTCAGGAGGTTGACCCGGCTGAACACGTTCCTGGGAGTCGAGTTGGGCTTGTACTGCTCCATCAGGCCCAGCTTGTCGGACATACGCTTGCTGATGGCCGTCTTGAATCTGGCGTTGCTGCCGCCGGTCCAGTTGTTCTCAATGTGGAGAACGTACTGGTGATTGCCATGCTCCAGGTTGGAGCTGGCGATCTGGATGGAGCTCCAGAGCTGGGTGTAGGCGCCGAGGAACTTCTGGTCCTCCGTCTGGGCGGGCAGTTCGTTCTGTTGCTCGTCGGCCTCATCTTCCTCCGGTTCGTCGTCGCCCGTGCCAGCACGGGACGAGTCGTCCTGCTGCTCGTCGACGCTGTCATCACCGCTGCCCTGCCGTGCCTCCTGCTGAGACCGCTCGAGGGCGGCGCGCTCTTCATCACTGAGAGTCGGTTCCTCGGAAGGGGCAGCCAGAACGGCTGCCAGGGCTTCCGGATCGGTGGGGGCGAACTGATTGGGAAAGAGGAAACCGGATTCTACGGTTTCGGTCTTTCGCTGCTCTGCCGGGAGTGCCACCAGGACGGCAACCACGGTTCGCTCCCCGCCTCTGCTGGAGACCAGAACAGCGGCGAAGGTGGTCTTCTGGCCGGGCTTCAGAGTCCCGACGCGCTCGGACTGCCTGTCCAGAACCGAGACGTCGGCTTCGAGGTCAGCCTTGACGGCCCCCTCCTGCGCCGGATTGACGGCCACGGACTCCAGGCCTTGGTCCGCCAGCACGTTGCGGATTTCCTGGGCCTGAGCCTCCTTGAGCCGCGCCCGTGCCTCTCTGGACTCAACAGCGCTGGCGTTGTCGCCGGAGATGGCCTGCAGTTCCTGGCCGATGGCGGAGAGCTCCTGCGAGATGCTCTCAGCCTTGCTCCGGACCCCTGTGGCGCTTCGTGCCTCCCAGAAGCCGGTCTCCCAGGCGCCCTGGTTCTGTGCTTCCAGCTTCTGCTTGGCCGCCTCGACTCGCTGCTTCAGAGCCGGGGGCGCATCGGAATCGAGCTCCATCGCCTCCGCGGCGCTCTGGAGGGCAGACTTCTGGGCCTGCAGCTTGCCCAGGTTCTCCTCGGAGGTGGTCTGGTAGGTGACGGCCCGGTCGAGCTTGTTCTGGTACTCGATGAGCTGAGCGAGGCGTTCCTTGTCGTTCTGCATCAGGTAGAGAGCCACGGAACCCATGTCCCTCTGATTGACCTTGTCCAGGCGGGTCCTGAGCTCGCTTCGATGCTGCTTCAAGGGACCTGACAGGGAGACGCCGTCGGGGGCCTCGCCCAGGACTTCCGTTGCCTGCTTGAATCTCTGGTTCAACGTGGTGCCCACCTGCTCGGCCGCCACGGCGTCCTGCTCCAGACGAGCCTGACCGGCCAGTGCCTCCATGTGGTTACCACGAGCGGCATCGAGCCGCTGCAGGGCCGCTGCGATCTTGGCCGTGTTGGCTTCGGGATTGTCAGCCAGCGCCTTGAGCAGGTCTTCTCGAGACCACTTCGTCGCCGGGCCGTTGAGACCCTGGATGCTCTCGGCGAATGCTCGCTGTGCCACCTGAACTTCCTGACCTGCCCGGTCCGCCAGAACGCGGCCATTGTCCAGAAGCTGAAATCGGCCCTCCGGCACTTGCTCCTGCCCGGCCGCTCCGTTGTCGAGGCGGGAAAGGGTTCGGGGCGAGTTCAACTCCGTCAGGAACGAGGGCGGCAGAAGGCTCATCCGGCCGGCGGCCTCGAAGCTGTTGCTGTCCAGCATGAGACCCTGCAGGTAGATCGCCGCAAACTGAAGGGCACCCTTGTCCAGGTCCCGCTCGAACTTCTGGGAGAGGATGGCCGGGTCACCGGCCTCCTCAGCTGTGATCGGCACCTTGTAGGCCGGTCCGGCGGCGACGATGAGATCCACCACCTTGTCGGCGATGCCGCCCAGGAACGGAGATGGAGGATTCTGGTCCTTGGTGAACTGCAGGAAGCTCTTCACGATCCGGAAGTCATCCTTGTCATCCTGCTTGTCACCCAGTCCCTTGGTGCGGGCCTCGTAGATGCTGTGGTTGGTCTGCTCCGAAATCTCGCCCTTCATCTTCTTCCGGGCGTGAGCCGTGTTCTTCGTGAAGTCCGGGGCGATGGTGCCGACCTGGTTGAACCACTGGTCCAGGGCCAGCAGATCCTGGCGAGTGGCGGCTGCCAGTACGGAGCGGTCGTAACCGATCTTGGACGTGCCGATCACTCGGGCCAGGTTGTCCCGTGCCTCTCTGGGACCGTCCTGGTTCCCCCAGTCGACTCGGTCGTACTCCTTGTCGTCTTCCTCCGGGACGTCGGCTTCAGGCTGCTGCGGAGCATCCTGCGGCTTCCCGCCGTCGATCGCCGGTTTGTCGCCACTGTCCTGCCGGCGCTCTTCCAGACCGCCGAAATCGATGTCGTCGCTGAGGGCGTCTCCATCGCCGGTGCCGGCCAGGGCGATAGGTGTCATGGCCAGGGAGATGGGAAGTGCAACGAGCAGTAGGGCCAGAGCGATCTTGAGCATGGGATTCCTTTGGGCAGATATCACGACGGGTCTCTCCTTTGGACTCCTCGCGGAATGGTGAATTCAGCGAGACACAAGTGGCCGTCGTGACTCACTACGGGAGAAGAGCCGTCATGGTTTCACCCTGAACCGAGATCATTTGATCTCAGTGCCCAGAGGCACAGCTTGAACAACATCCGTGCCCCCACGTCGGCGTCCCAGCCGATTCCATCCTGACCACAGGAGACCTCGCAAAGATCGAAGCCCACAATGCGCTTTCCGGCCCTGGCGACACTCCGGATCAAGTAGGCGGCCTCCTGGAACGACAGGCCCCCTGGGACCGGGGTCCCCGTGTTGGGGCAGAGGGACGGATCGAGACCGTCAATATCGAAGGAAACCCAGACCTGATCGGGTAAACATGCCACGATCTCCCGAACCGAATCTGACCAGGCTCCTCCTTCCAGACGCCTGTCTGACAGCTGTTCATCGCTGAAGAGCCGGATCCGGTCGTCATGGCCCTTGATGAAATCCATCTCCTCGGAACAGAGGTCTCTGATTCCGACCTGTACCAGCCTCTCCACTGACGGGAGCCGCTCCACCAAGTTCCGCATGATCGAGGCGTGGGACCAGACGAAGCCCTCGTATCCCTCCCGGAGGTCCGCGTGGGCGTCCACCTGCAGGATGCCCAGGCCTCCGGCCCGGGATGCCACGGCCTCGATGGCTCCGAAGGGAACGGAGTGATCACCTCCGACGACGCCGACGATCTTACCGGCCGACAACCAGCGGTCTGCCTCCCACCAGACCCGGGAGTTCATCTGCTCCGACAGCTCGTTGACCCGGTTGCGGGCACGGGAACGGGCCTCGTGACTGTCCTCCTCCGCCGGAACCCCGTCGCCACGGGCGACCCGGGCCAGTTCTCGCCCCTCCTGGCCCCAGTCCCAGATCTCCTCCGCCTCGCCGACCATGCAGATACCGGCCTCCCAGGCCGTTCCAGCCGACAGATCCAGCAGATCGACCTGATGGCTTGCCCGGAGGATCGCCGCCGG
>JAJFLN010000551.1 GCA_021772705.1 Candidatus Cloacimonadota bacterium
TCCTGCATCACATCAAGAGCAACACGTCCCTCCCAGAGGGAGAGCTCCTGGAGGTTCAGGACAAGCTGAAGCTCATCGGTACTCTGCCGGAAGACGAGGGACGGGAAGCCTATCTCAACTCGGGATGCGCCATCGGTCTGGCCATGGCCATCAAGGACGGCCTGTTCCAGGACCTGAACCTGGCGGCCTCCAATATTGGCCGGATCGACCTCGGTGCCATCAAGGAGTGGCTGTCAGAGCACCGTGTCAAGGTGGCCTACGCCGCCGAGGGAGTCCTGGCACTGGCACTGGCGGGGATGCTCGGTACGGGAGCCATGGATGCCAAGAAACAGGTAGAGTCGGCTGATGCAGCCCTGACGGCTCGCAAGACTGCCATCCAGAACTTTGAACTGGACAAGCAGAAGTATTACCAGGGCAACGCCGATCTCCTGTTGCAGCAGTATGAGAAGGCCAGAGACCGGCTCAACTTCTACAAGGTAGCACTGGAGCGAAGAGTCAACTGGACAAGGCTCCTCTTCGAGATCTCCAAGGGCATCACGCCCGGGGAGGTGGCCCTGGATGACCTGCAGTGGGCCATCTACGTCCAGGAGGGCAAGACCCCCCTGACGCCCTTGGACGAACTGCCGACGATCAAGTCCAACGGACGCGCCACCAGCAGCGCTGCCGTTAACAAGCTGGCCTCCTCCCTGAAGGCATCGGGTGTCTTCGAGAGCGTCGAGGTCGTCAGGATGGGCCGGCTGGAGGAAGAGAACTTCCAGGGCCTCAACTTTGAGCTGGCGCTGCAACCGAAATGAACATCCCCGAGAAGCTCAGGCTCTTCAACAAGAAGGACGGCACCCGTGTCGCTGGTATCGCCGCCGGCATCGCCGCCATGTCCATCGCTCTTCTCTTCTTTACCTACCGGCAGAACCAGCAACTCACGTCGATCAACTCCCAGATGGCCGTGCTACCGGACATCGCTGGCGCCGATGCGAGCGCCGGCGGTCGCAAGATCACCAAAGATGCGGGCGTGAAGCTCGAGGTCCGGACCAAGAAGTACGAGGAGATCCAGAAGGAGATCGAGAAGTACATTCCCACCGAAGGCGGCGACCCGGCCCCACTGAACATCAACGACATCGTCCTGAATATCCCCGCCAGCATCGACGTGGAACGAAGCATCAAGTCTGAGGACGCCCCCCAGAAGTTCAGCGAGGACCCTCCTCCTGTTCCGGGCGCCTTCATCGACCCCAGGATCAAGCGCAAGCCCGTCTATGACTACCACAGTCTGGCTTTCAGCTTCAGTCTCAGATCCAATTTCAACTCCCTCGTCAAGTTCCTCCATCAACTGGACCAGCTTCAGACCTATTACATTCTTCGAGGATTGACGCTGTTCCCCTTGCCCCCCGAGCTGGCCGGCGGCCCAGGTACCAAGGACAAGCGGTTCGGAGTGGAGCTGAGCATCTTCACCATCTACCTTCCGGCCGAGAAGGAATGACCTTCCGGCATGACCAGTCCTCTTCAGGACACGATTCAGTGACAGTTGAGACGCCCCGACATACAGCGGAACAGAGACGGACACCGATTCTTCCTGGATCGCTGCTGCTGTGCCTGCTCGGGATTTGCCTCCTGACACCGGCGTCCGCGGCGGCCCAGAGTCCCGTGTCATTGGGCCAGGCCGCCGCTGCTCAACAAGCCCCCCAGGGCGGGCCGGGTTCTCTGGCAAGCATCGCTGCGAGCCTTCAGTCATCGGAGGAAGAGAATGTGTTTGCCGCCCTCCTGACGCGAATCGAGGTGGTGGAGCTGCCGGATCAGCAGCTCCCCAACATCTTCCAGATTGAGGGTCAGAAGAAAGTACAAGAAGTCAGAGAGGTCGTGGAAGCCCCGCAGGAAGGAGAGCTGGAGCGCCAGGTGAAGCTCATGTTTCAGGCCGTTCGAGTCTCCAGTATCAGCATCACCACGAGTCGCAAGATAGCCGTTGTCTCCTACAACAACAACTCGTTCCGGGTCCGTCCCGGGGAGAATGTCCTGGGCGCGGTGGTGGTCAGGGAGATCGAAAGAGACAGGGTCATGTTCGAGTACCCCGCCATGCCCCCCATCTGGATCTACCGGGTTCGCCCGGGAATGCCGGCTCCCGAAGTCGTCTTCGAGTAGCTAGTTCCCGTCCGGAAACCAATTACTCCTTGGCGGCCCCGAAACCCTTGATGCTGGCGAGTTCGGCATCCTTGCTGATCAGCCTCTGCAAGGAGACACGGGGAATCCCGAGGATCTTCGCGGCGTGGGTCCGATTGCCATGGACGCTGCGCAGAACCTGTTTGATGTGGTCCCGCTTCAGATCCTCGAGGGTACTGTAATCACTGGTGTCCTTCAACTGTTCGAGCAGGTCTGCCGGCACGTCGTGCAACGTCAGGGTCCGCTTGTCGGTCATGACCACCATTTCCTTGATGATGTTCTCCAACTCCCGGACATTGCCGGGCCAGTCATACTGACCGAACACCTTCAAGACTTCCTTGCTGAAGGAGTCCACGTTTCGGTTCTCCACGACCTTGTACTTCTTCAGGAAAAAGCTGGCCAGTATCGGGATGTCGGCGTAACGCTCCCTCAAGGGGGGAATCTTGATGTAGTTGACGCGAATCCTGTAGTACAGGTCCCGGCGGAATCGGCCCTCGTCCACCATCTGGTGAAGGTTCTTGTTGGTGGCCGCCACCAGGCGGAACTCGACCTTCACCGTTTCCCGGCCGCCGACGCGGAAGAGCTCCTTCTCCTGCAGGACCCGGAGGAATCCAGCCTGCATGGAGAGTGGCAGGTCACCAATCTCGTCCATGAAGATTGTGCCGCCCTGGACGGTTTCGAACAGACCGGGCTTTCGGCTGTCGGCCCCGGTGAAGGCTCCCTTTTCGTGACCGAACAGGGCGTCCTGCAACAGATCCTCGTTGAGGGAGGCGCAGTTGATGGCAAGGAACTGCTTCTTGGAGCAGAGGCTGGAGTCGTGAATTGACCTGGCGATGAGCTCCTTGCCCGTCCCGGACTCGCCCTCTATCAGCACCCCGTTGTTGGTCGGAGCGATCTTGGCCACCAGGGCCAGGATCTCCTTCATCTTGTCGTCTTGACAGACCAGCGACGCCTCGCTTGTTATCCGGGCAGAGAGCTCTTTCTTAAGGTAGAGATTCTCCTCGATCAA
>JAJFLN010000552.1 GCA_021772705.1 Candidatus Cloacimonadota bacterium
CCTGTCGCAAGTCGTGTCGCGAGTTTGTCGCAAGTTCAGGGCTTGCCGCTCGGGAGCCTGTAGGTTAGCCGGTTCGTGGCGCCGCTGGCCAGACCTCCACCATGGTGAAGTTCAGGGCGATCTCGCCTTTTCCCGCTTCCCAAGCCGCCCGTCGAGCTTTGGATACCAGAGATCCCGCTTCGGGCAGTTGCAGGTGTCTTTGCGGTACGACGCTTTCCCGCCATATCTCATAGGCACCCAGGTCCATTTGGCGCCCCCCGGTGCATGCGTCTCACGCATGGCGTGTGGTAATGTTGCTACGTGAGAGACGTTCCGCCTGAGCTGCTGGCCGTCATCGAGCGGGATGACTTCCTGCTCACCGACAAGTCTGTCGGTCAGTATCTGCGGCATGGATATGCAGATGCCGACGTCATCGAGATCGCTCGGACAGGTAGCGTCCACAAGAAGGTGCGAGACAGTTTCGGAGAATCTGACTACGTTTGGACAATTGTGGGCCGAGACGCCTGCGGGATAGAGAGCTACAGCGCCGGGAAGGTGGCTATTCGCGATGGCAAGAAGATCTGGATCGTCATCACCATCCACGAGGCTCGTTGACCGGGTGCTCGGCTACGTTGGCCGGGAGGGTGACTGCTCTCGGTGTCGCAGAGAACAGATGCGGCGCGTGCTGGCCACCTATGTCGTTCCGTTCGAGGGTCGGCGAATTCAGGTAGGCAACCTGATTGCCCTCGAGTGTCCTCGATGCGGACACCGGGAACACTACAGCCGTGAGCTGGAGCGAGCCAGGGAAATCGCCCGTATCCGGGCCCGGGACCGCCAGGCCGCGTAGTCGCCCACGGCGTGCCCTGAGGCCCCCGGGCGCGCCCGCGGACCAGGCCGGCGTCACGCTGTGTCCCTGTCCATCCGCGCCCAGAGCGTCTTGTCGTACCTGGAACAGAAGAAGTCTCGGGTGATGACGATGGGTCTGGTGGCGTCGCCACGGGGATACAACCGTTTCCCGCCAGATACCAAAGGCGCCTCTTCGCACCTAGCAGGTATCTGACGCCTTGGCAGCTCGACCTCTCGCAAGGCTGCGGCCATCTGCATGCCCAGGTCGGGGCGGACGTGGATCTTCACCTGGAAGCCCCGCCCAGGCTCGTAGATGATCTTGCCTACGATCAAGATTTAGCCTGGAGCTTTCGTTGCGCTCGACCTCGCTCCACGCTTCGCCGGTGCCTGCTTCTTGGCCGTCTTCCTTGACGCCTTCTCGCCCATACTTGCCACTTGTCTCAGCGTCACTCTGCCCCCGCCACTCGCCTTCGACGGCGTATTCCGGCAGAGGGTTCGCACGACGCGGCCTGCCGAGAAGAGAAGTTCGTGGAGCGGCCACTCGGCTCCTTCCTCCGGCACCATTTGCGGGATCTTGATGCTGTCCTGCTTGACCTCTCTAATCGTGTTCTCGGAGAGGTTGATTGGCTCTCCGCAGAATTCACAGTTGAGGGGCGGCTTGTTGACGGTCTTCTCTTTGGGCATGTCGACACCTCTCGCGCTCAGCCCCTTGTACTCGTCCTCTGGCGGAGCAGCTTCCCCGCGAAGCCCGATAGCTTCTTCTTGTCGTACTTGTCGCGCCCTTTCACCAGCTCCTTGACGTGGGCAGCGAGGGCTTCTCTCACAGCCTTCGACAATCTTGCCTCCACGAGTAGGTCGAGCGCGTCATCGAACCTGCAATATCCGTGCATGTCCGAGACATAGGCGTCCAACAACTTATGCCCCAGCTCGATCTCCGAGGCGCTGGCTGCCCGACAGAGAGATACGGCGGCCCTCATCAGGTCACCGCAGAAATCTCCGAGTTCACACTCGTCATGGACATCTTCAAAGATCGCTGGGATTTCATTGAGAAAGTACCAGACCAGATCAAGGGCTTCCCCTGGAGAACGGTTTCCGAGGGATTTGATGGCGGCTAGCGTGTCATCCAGGCCCCGCACATACTCGTAGGCTTCTCGCTCCCCGATGAACTCGATGAGAAGGTCTCTATCGATCTGCGCTTTGAGCCTGTCGGCTGCTTTCCCAATGTCGCCCTTGGAGAGGCACAGGTCTTCGAGCTGCCTGCGGATTGCGGCGTGGCTGTCCACGACCTCCAGGGCAAACTCGACCAGCTTCTCGCGTGACCACGAACTGATCTCCTTGCGCACATCGGGAACGGCACGGGGAACGCGGGCTCGGGGGACGCGAGCCAAGCGTTTCGCGGTGGGCTTGCGGGCGGGCATACGGGGCCTCCTGGGCAGCGGATAGGAGCAGCATATCAGAGGAAAACACCTTGCTGGCTGGTTTTTGACAAGATCCTTTAGCAACGCATTCATGTAAGAAGCCCTCTACCACGGAGGAGTCAGACAGCAGAAAAGCGAGAAGTACCATGACAAGCGACTTCACCCACGACAAGTATTGCCCCTGTGCCCAGAAGGAGCCCCCTCTCCTTGACGACTATGAGCCGGTGACCCCCGAGAGCCGCTCAGTCGAAGACAGCCCGCGCCTGAAGGGCTGGCTGCGTATCGCTGCTGCCGCCGAGAGCACCAAGGTACCCGCATACACGATAACCCGGCTCGTGCAGGCAGGCGTAATCCTCGCCGACTACTACCAGGACGACTGGTACGTCGATCCCGAGGGCCTACCGGCCTTCTTCGACCCGTCCAACGCAGATGAGATCTACGCCAAGACGCAAGCCGTCGAACAGTGGCAGTCGGACATGCGAGCCTTCGAGCGCCGAAGACTGGCTGTCCATGAGAAGTGGATGAGGGAGCAAGAGGACACCAGCGACGACCGCTACTCGTCGTCGCCCGTCTCCGAGGACTCCTCGGCAAGATCGCAGAGTGCCAAACGCCTGGCCACCTTCCTCAACTCTTGGGCCAGCAAGTCGTCCTGCGTGAAGGTGCTACCGAAGGGTACCTGAATCCGGTGCTGCCTCCAGAGCAGGAGGAAGCAGCCTCCATTCGTAGTACCGGCGCAAAGCCAAAACTCGGTCCATTCCGGCCTTTTCGGGCGTGAGCCGAGGCTCGTCAAATCCACATTTTCTATGTGGTCCTCTTTGCCCGATGAAGATGTGGGCCTCGGGGAACCCCGTCCCTCCTTTCCATGCATGAGGAGTCGGGAAACGCGAATGTGCCAAGGGGATCGGGGCCAGCGCCTCCAGCAAACATCTCGCCAACGTGACTGAGTCGCCCCCGCATCAAACTCCAGCAGGTTAGAGTGAGCCGTGTTGCCTGTGACCAGGATCAACCCATGTGCGAGAGCCGTCGCTCCGATCAGAAGATCCGGATCAGGCTAGAGCTGACCGACACGGCGCAGACGGGCGTAGTGTTCCGCTGCAAGCGTGTTGACGGCAGTGGACGCAGGAAGCACCTGGACCCCGGCCAAAAGTTCTTCCAGAGCGGCAAGCGCCTTCTTGGTGTCGGCGGACAAGTAGACACCTTTGAGTAGCTCGAAGTGCGTGAAGGTCGAGATACTCCACGCGCCAGCAGCCCCCTCGACTTTGCCTCGGACTGACGGGTGACCGCGCAGGTGCTTGATCAACACGTCCGTGTCGACGCAGTACCTCACCGGCCCCGCTCATTCCACCGATCTCGGTCGGCTCGGATAATCTCCCATAGATCGTCCAACCCAGGATCGTCCTTCCAGGCGCCGAAGGTGTTCCGGATTGCCTGGCGTTGGCTAGAAACCTCGGCCAGGGCGTCCAGAAAAGTGACGATCACGTCGCAGGGAGCCTTCTCCTCGACAGGCTCCCGTGGTGCTGGAACCCCGCCGCCTGGACGCCTCCTCGTAGCCTGGAAACCGGTCCCGGTGGGGTATCTCGACCTTCCGAGCTGGTTTGCCTGCGCCAGGGATTCGGTGATCAGGCCGGCTGCTGCTGCCCTGTGCTCCCAGGTAGCACCACGCCGAACCCGCAGCTTGTTCAGCAGCCAGTTGCCAGGATCGAGAGGCTCGATGTTGAGGGCTGCGAACATCGAGCCGTCTGGATCGTGAAGGACGCGGGTTCCCGCGTCTACCTCGGCACGGATCATCTCGACGGTCGGGCGACCAGACGCATCCTCGATCACGTGGCCGAGGAGCTGGACGTAGGCTTCGAGGAGGGCGGGGGAGGAAGGGGTGCGTCAGGGGATGCGGGAGCGTTCAGCGCCACAGTCGGCATACAGCTACGGCCCGTTCTCGGCCAGAAAGCTGGCTGCGAGCCTGAACCCCTCTACAGCCTTCCCCGTATCCTCGCCTGACGGCATCGGCACGGGGTCGTACCCCTCGCTGCTGTAGTTGTACAACGACACGCTCCAGTCGTCCGACTGGAAGTGCCGGAGACGGCAGAGCTCCAAGGCCACCGGCTGGCCAACGTCTGCGTCGATGTAGCAGAACTGGCCCCTGAAGCGGATGAAGACCTTCTTGAAGAAGCCCTTGAACTCCCGCCGCCAGCACGCCTCGATTTCCTTTTTCGTCTGCTCGGCGACGGCTGGCGGGATCTTGACCCCGCCCGCGTGAGCGCTCTTGACCCAGATCACGCTAGCACCTTCTTTCCTGCCCGGCCCTTCGTCGGGGTCTTGGGCGTTGCTGTCTTCTTCGGCCCCTTCGGCCTGTCGGGGCAGGTGATCGTCACGAACTTGCCGTCCTCCAACAGGATCCGGTGTTCGTGGCCGTCTGGCCCGTCGAGCAGCTCGCAGGGTCCCTTCTTGCTCTCCCGCTTCATGCCCCTGATGGTGTTCTCGAAAAAGTCGAGCCGCTTGCCACAGTCGCACTCGAAGGAGGACGGGAAAATCTCTTTGGGCATGGAGGTCTCGCGATCCTGGCTGTATGGCCCCAGGATAGGAGCGACTTCGCCAGCCGGAGTCGGCATACCGCCAGCTCCGCCGCGATCAAACTTACATGATACAATCGCGCCAATCCGGCTCCCCACCCTCACTCAAGGAGAAGCTCCATGTCCAGTAGCAACATGGGAACCTGCGCTGCCTGTAAGCTCAAGCACCCGATCAACGACTTGGCTGCTCACGTCGCCGCCTGCGAGCGGCGACTGAAGGGCGACGCGGACAGCCTGCAGATCGTCGTGGGGAGTCCCGAGTTTCCCGAGTTCTGGATGAGCGTTGAGGCCCAGTCGCAGGCGACCCTGGAGGCCCTCGACCGCTTTCTCAGGAAGGCTTGGCTGGAGTGCTGTGGACATCTCTCCGCGTTCACCATCGGGAAGCAGCGATACGAAAGCTATCTCGGCGATTTCGAGTACGGAGAGAAAAGGCCCCTCGGCATGAAGAGGAAGCTCGCAGAGCTGGTGAAGCCCCGCAGCAAGTTCTCCTACGAGTACGACTTCGGGTCAACGACCGAGCTCGTTCTCCAGGTTGTGGGCCGTTTGCAGTGCAAGCCGTCGAGGAAAGCGATCCAGCTCCTCGCACTCAACGATCCGCCGCAACGCATCTGCGAGGAGACCGAGGAGTGCGAGAACTCGGCAACGGGCCTCTGCGCCTACTGCAGCGCAATGCCGATCTGCGCCGACTGTTTGAGAACCCATGATTGCGGCGAAGAGGCGATCTGCCCAATAGTCAATTCCCCGAGGGCTGGCGTCTGCGGGTACGAAGGGCCGACGATCAAGGTTTGACGATCCGGCCTTCTCGCTCCGCAAGACCTGTTCTACTTCCTGCCAGGACCAACCTGGAAGGTCTGCAGCTGGCCTGCGACGAGTGCGGCAACGACGACTGTGGTGGCGGTTGCGGCGACTGCGGCGGCGGACACGGCGGACGCCTCGCCTGAGGGCAGCAACAGCGTCGGAAGTAACAGGGCCACGGTCTCTCCAAGGAGATCGTGGCTCTTCTCATTCCGGGACCCCGTCTCTGCAGGCCGGCGCTCCGTGTTGCCACTCGAGCCCGACATCCGAGAGCTGGAGCCAGTCGGCAGCCAACCCGGAAGGGGCTGAACCTACCTCACGAACAGGACCAGCAGAATCCGGGCGATGATGACGAACAGAGCCAGCAGGAACGCCGAGAACCAGCCGTGGACGGTGAAACAGTCGACCAGACGTGACAACACCTTGATGCAGACGACGAACAGGCAGGGAAGACCCAGGGCCATCGCCGCCAGAGGAGCCGGAAACCGAAGCCCATTGGGAGACGGGCTCCTTGCTCTGGCCGCCGATTTCAGCGAGTTTCAGCCAACGCCATTCCGTTTCAGCAC
>JAJFLN010000553.1 GCA_021772705.1 Candidatus Cloacimonadota bacterium
CCTGAGCTACGCCGAAGGGGATGAATGGAGCGGGCGGCCATATCGTCTGAGCCTGTCGAAGCATGTCCTGAGCTACGCCGAAGGGGATGAATGGAGCGGGCGGCCATAGTGGGGCGAACGGATCCGGAATAGGCCAGGGGACCCCCTGCCTGACATTCCCAGTTTGCCCCCTGAGTTGTAAAGAATGCCGCTCCTGGCGTATAATTCGGCCTTTCTTCGAGACCCACGCAACGCCGACGGAGGCCGGATTGACAACAGCGCCGAATCCTGACGTGCTGTCCGAGCGACGGCCTTATGTCGCCGGTTCGCAGGCTCTCCTCGAGAAGCGGCCCAGAAGACGGGTCGATGTCGAGGAGTTGACCCCTGCCGACGGGGATGGGAATGAGCGGGTCGTCCTCCTCCATCCCGACGATGGGCGATACCTGGAGCTCAGTCCCCTGGAAGCGTCAATCTGGCGTCTCAGCGACGGGACCCGCACCACCCGGGATCTGATCGGGGAGGGGCTGGACCTGGACCCGCCGATCGCTCCGAACCGGGTGGGTGAGTGCTTGCTTCGATTCGCCCGAGAAGGGCTCCTGGTCGGCCAGTGGGGAAACGTAACGGGCCGCCGATCTGGCGTCACGCTGGGCCGGGTGGAAGCCCAGTCCGAGCTGGACGGCTCCTTCCGGGTCTTTGTCGTCTTCTTCCTCGCTCTCCTGCCTCTCATGGGTCTTCTGTTCCTGGGAGGGCTGTTCGGCGACAGGGGCTTTCACCTGGTCCCTCCGGAGGGTACCGGTTGGGGACTGTTGCTGTCCGTGCTCCTGCTGGTCTCGTGGCGCCAGGCCATGTGTGGATGTGCTGTCATCCTGTCGGGCCGGGACATTCCGAGCTGGGGGATCGGACTGATCCGAGGCGTGCCGGGTCTCTTCGTCGACACGAGCAGCATGATCCTGGCATCCCGGTCGGAACGCATGCGGGTCCATCTCGCGGGACTCTACGCTCCCATTGCCCTCGCTTCCATCGCGGCCCTGGCGATGCAACTCAACCCGAGACCGCCGGAGCATCTCCTGATGCAGATCGCGGCTGTGGGACTCCTCGGTCTGTTCGTGGCGATCAGTCCCGTCCACGATACGGACGGCTACCGGCTGTATCAGCTGTTGATCGGCCGGGAGGGTTTGCGGGAGAAGGCATTTGATTTCCTGTCACGCCGCCTGAACCGCAAGATCCGGAGTGAGAAGATATCCCTGGAAGAGCGGGACCTGCTGATCTTTGGCCTGGCGAGCTTGGTCTGGTCCATTGCGGCCGTGGGGGTCGGCTTCCAGCTCTTCCAGAACCTTCGTTCCGGACAGGCGGCCCATCTGATAACCGCAGGGACCATGGCGGATCGGGTGATTCTGATCTCTGTCACTGCCGCTGTGCTGGGCGCCACTTTCCATGCACTGGCTCTCATTCTCTGGGCGCCTCTGGCCTGGGTCCTTCGTCCCTTCGGGCGTCACGTGCTGGCCTCTTTCATCACTCCCGTCGCCCTCCTGATGTCGGTGGGAATCCTGGTGCTCGGCGGATCGGAGTTGGCGCCGATCCTGACCACCGTCGCCGGTCTGGCAGCCGTGCTGCCCCTGCTCCGCGCCAGCAGCTCCTTCGTCGGCTCGCCGGTCTCGGGGATGCTGCTGTCCCTGGCCGCTTGTGCCGGTGTTCATTCCACCACTCTGGCCTTGGCTGCAGCCCACACGCATCTACAGGTCAGCGCTGCTGACTGGACCATGGACCTACTGGGACTCATCCACAGGGGAGGAACGCTCTTCCTGGCGATAGCCGCCTGGAGCCTCCATCGGGAGACCCGCCACACGGCCCTGACACCGGCGGAGCAGGCAGTGATGAGGGCCCTCGGAGCGGCCCTAGCGGTGACCGTCGTGCTCGGCCTGGTCAGGCGACCCGATCTCTTCGGACTCCTTGGTGCCGTGGACCTTGCGGCCGGCGTGGGACTGGCGATTGCGGCGCTGCCATCCATCGTTATGGCTTGCCAGGCTCCGGCGCGTCAGTTCTGGCGCCCACTGGGACTCTGCCTCCTGGCCCTGGCCGCCTCCGGCGCCGTCGGGTTTACTCTCGAGCCTGGTTACTGGCCCTCTACCGCCTCGCTCCGCTTCAAGATGGCCGCCTGGCCGCTGGCCATCGCAGCTGCCCTGGCGTCGCGTCTCTGGCTGCGGCAGGGCTGGAAAAAGCGGTCCTGGGAAACCCCCGTCCGTCCCGATTCACCCGTGAGGAAACGGGAGGTTCTCATTCACGCCTGTCAGACGCTGGTGGGAGGGATGATCCGTCTGTTTCTGTCCGGTCAGGGGGAGCGGAAGACGGAGGGTCTGGTCAGGGGATTCAATCAGCTGGCGGAACAGGAGATGCGGGGCGAGCTGATGCTGGTGGAGCGCGAACTCGACGTGGCGCGCTGGGAGGCTCAGGGCGTGGAGTGGCTGACGGCCCGGTTGCAGAAGGCCATCACCCTGTTCCACGAGCAGATGACCGTTCGAGCCGGCCGGCGATTCGCCCACTGGGTTCGCACCACCACTTTCGCGGACCTCTACTGGTTCGAGCAGGAGTTGCTGAGGCATCACCTGCCAGGACTGTTTCCGGTCCACCCCGGGGAGGTGCCGGCCTCGGATCGCCTCGATGAGATTTCCCGTGTGCCTTTCTTCGCCGTCCTGGAGGAGGACGAGTTCGCCGCCGTCGTACGCGTCCTGCGGTTGCGCCGCTTCCTGACTGGAGAGGTCGTGGTGCGGCAGGGAGATGAGGCAAACGAGTTCTTGGTCGTGGCCAGAGGCGAGCTGGTCGTGCTGAGAGATGACGAGGACAGGAAGGAGCAGGTGCTGGGTCACTTCGTCGCCGGTGACTGCTTCGGAGAGTCCGCATTCGTCGAGAGTGGACGGCGGACGGCATCGGTGGCCGCAACGGAAGCCGTGGAACTCTACTCCCTGAGCCGGGTAGATCTTGAAGCGCTTCTGAGGAACGACGAGGCGATCACCCGTTCCCTGGAGCTCCTGGTCCAGCGCGGCGGATTCCTTCGCAACGTCCCCATGCTATCCGTCCTGCCGTCGACGGAGATTGGCAAGCTGGCGGCCTGCCTCGTGCTGGAGGAGTTCGGGGATCAGAAGACAGTTCTGAAGCTCGGTGACGAGCTGGACAGAATGCTGCTGGTCCAGGAGGGGACCCTGGGTGTCTTCGGGACCGGATCTCAGGGGGTCAGGGTCCGGAAGGACACCCTCAAGACCGGCCGGGTGATTGGCGAGAAGAGCCTCCTGGGAATCAGCCGCCGGGACGTGACTCTCGTGGCCGAGACCCACTGCCGCTTGCTGTCGCTCCATGCCGATCTCTTTGAGAGAGTGCTGACACTCTATTTGCAGACCTTTGGTACCCTCGATGAACTGGCGACGCCCAGAGCGGATCTTCGATGAAGTGGGCCACTGCAGCTCCCGGATGTGATCGGTTGAGCGCCGCCGCCGGAACCGCCCTCTGGCTCCTTCTGGCAACGGCTCTGTCTTTCGGCGCTGCCGCAGGACGTCCCGGGGGAAAGACAATCCCCGTTCCTCCCTTCCGGACAGTGGAGCCTCTTCCGAGCCTGGCCAGCGTGGACGAGGCGGCCCCGTCGGAGGGGAAGTTCTCCTTCGATCTCTCTGGCTATGAGGTCAGCTTCCGATCCGGCCCCGTGGGCAGCCGGCCCAGGTATCTGGAGGCTCGCTACGTCCTTCCCCCGCCTCGGGATCCACCGGCGTTGCCCAGGGTTGCCCGGCTGCTGAGGGAGTATCGAGAGCGGCAACGGGATCGGTCCGGCGGACGGGGGAACGAAGAGAGCGGGGCCTGGATCGGACACGTCGAGCTGGTCCGGTTCGAGTCCGAGCCTCTGGCCTTCCGGAACTTGCTTCGGCGTCACTCCGGTGAGCCTCTGGACAGATTTGCCGGCCTTCCGGCCTTCGCCGGGCGCCTCGCCGACTCCGGGGAACTTCGACTGGAACTGCAGACCGGGTCACACCTTCTGGCCCTCGTCTCCTCCAGCGGAGACGAGCAGGCTCTGGTCCGTCTCGCCCGGGCATTCCTGGCCCGGAACGGACTGATGAAGGACTCCCGCTCCGATCCTGTCCGGCGGGACCGCGAGCGTGTCGGCCGGCTTGGCGATATCTGCGTGTCCGGCGAGCGCTTCCCGCGTCCAGCCCGCTTCGATCAACCGCCCGGTGACGCCGAAGGCCGACGCGAGCGTGCCATCAAAGGTGACCTCGGCCAGATCGTCGCTGTGGGTGACGGCGAAGAGCGCGTCGGGGCGGTTGGCGGCGGGCCAGTCCCGCGCCGCACTGGCGACGAGTTGTGCCGCGAGGGCCGACAGGCTCATGCCGCCGACGGCGACCGGGGCTGCACCAAGCCCGCGCGCCCAGCCGATCAGCAACCCGGCCTCCACCACCTGGGCCTGGAAGAGCTCGAAGCCCGAGAGCGGCGCGCGGGCCAGCATCGCCTCGCCGCCGTACTGGCCCAGGGGCGTGCGGCGGCCATGCCACGGCGCCTCCGGGCGGATCACCCGGATTCCGCGCCGCACCCAGGCGGCGGCCTCATCAGCGCCCCGCTGCCAGTGGTCGAACTCGACGCCGATGCCGTGGCCGAGGATCAGGGATGGCGGACTGACGGCGGCTGCAGGCTCGAACACCCGCGCGTAAACCAGATCGCCCATCGCCGGCGACGGAAAGCGCACCCAGTATTCGGGCCCCAGCGGTCCGGGCACGCTGTGCGAACGCTCGACTTCCTGGGCGGTGGCCGGAAGCGCGAAGAAGGAGCCCGGGTCGCCGCCGTGCGGCGCCAGCGCTGCTTCGACGGCCGCCGGGGACTGAATGTCCCACCGGACGCGCGGCGCACGCGGG
>JAJFLN010000554.1 GCA_021772705.1 Candidatus Cloacimonadota bacterium
CGACTGATTGGCCGATTTTCCCCGATCCGTTCGTCCCATCTGTCTAAGCATGGCCTGAGCAACGCCGACGGGTATGAATGGTGCGGGCGGCCTTAGTGGGGCGAACGGATCCGGAATAGGCCAGGGGACCCCCTACGGGACATGCACCCGGGGGGAGAATGAAAAGAGGCAGACTATAAAGCGGTCTGCCAGCGCTTCGGGTTGGAGCTGCTACCTGGTGCCACCGGCCATCCTTGGCCACTCTGGGAGTGACTCCGCCAGGGTCTCGTCGACTCTGGGGTCCGCCGGCGCCGCCTCGGGAGCTCCGGATCCATCGCGGAGCAAGGTGAGACCGGGAAGCTCGAGGTGAGTCAGCACTTCCGCGTTGACCCGAGGGGGGACCCCCTCGACCTCAGGCGCTCCACGAGCCACGAGGGATGCCCGTAGCTTGATGCAGAGCGACTTCAGCCGTCGCCCGATCTGAGTCCGGTTCACCCCGTACTCCCGTGCCAGGTCCCGCATGCGGGTTCCGGCCAGGAAGTACTGGACGATCAGACGCTTCTCGGTGATCTCTAGCTTCTCCAGTTCCTCCTTGAGTAACCCGGCCAGGGCCTCTCCGTCGCATCGACCGGCAACCTCGTCGGACAGCTCTTCGGCTGACGAGCTGAGCTCGCTACGGGGTTCGCCGCCGGCCCAGAGTGTCAGGCTGACACCCCTGCGGGCTTCCTTTCGAAGCTGGTCGGTGAGACGGTTTCTGACCACAACGGTGAGCCAGGTCCTGAGGGCTGCATCGCCTCGGTAGTCCTTCAGCTTTCCGCCGAAGAGGTCACCTGCGAGTTCGGCCACCAGCTCCTCCCCGAGCCGGGGACCGCCGCCGAGGCGGGTCAGCCACCGGACCAGTGGAAGCTCCAGCTCCTCGTGCCAGAGGTTCCAGGCCTCGGATCGGCCGCCCGAGAGGGCTGCTGCCAGGTAGAGGTCGGGGTTCAGACGCCGAGGTGCTGCCGGCGCGCCATTCCCTGGCTCTCCTGATCCCGAGCCTCTGACCAGCTCGATCCAGGCTGCCAGTTCGGTCACGCTGATGCCCAGTTCACCGTATCGGGCCACTCCTTCGGCGCGGACCTGTTCGGCCAGGATTCGCCATATTGGAGGTGCCTTGTTGGGTGCGTTCCGTTCGACTGTGTTGCGTATCATGGGTCTGTTTCCCTTCGAATTCCCCGGGGCCGAAAGGGTCCTCGGAGATGATGTGTTTCGTTTGGAGCGCAAATAAAAACCGGCTCCTGTTCGGGAGCCGGGTGTGAGATGGACTTCTGCTGCGAAGGTGTTCTGTTCAGGAACTACACCTCCGGGCCACACCCGGCTGGGGATCGGAATCGCTCTGTGGCATGAACGTGGGGGAAATGCTGCGCCCGACGTTCGTAACGCCAGCCCAGCAAGTCTGTCGTCCCAGACCGCCGTCAAAGCTGATTTCGAATCCTATGAGCTGCTCGAGGGTCTTCTTCATGGCCCTCACCGCCTCGGGTAAGTGTTTCAGTGCGTGCGCAATCTCTTCGCGCGTGTCTCTTCTTGTGACGCCAGGGCACCGAAAGGGGTGCGCACTTTTGTCACCATTCCCTACGAATTTCTTCGGCAGAGGTTACACCCCAGCCCCAGTATCCGGCAACATTGCGGATCAGTTCTGGGTTCTCAGTCTCGGAAAATCACTCAATGGCCCCGGATCCGAAGCGCCCAGATGGTGATTTCATAAAGGCAAACCAGAGGTACCGCCAGCACAACCTGGGTTCCCACGTCGGTCGTGGGGGTCGCACCGGCGGCCACGACGAAGATCCCGAAGATGACGATCTTCCGCTTGTCACGCAGCATCTCGCTGGTTACGAGCCCCATGGCGCCCATGGCGTAGAGGATGATCGGAAACTCGAAGAGAATTCCGAAGATCAGCATCAATTGAAGGACGAAGCTGGTGTAATCGCTGACGGTGTAGAGAGGGTCGGCGATGCCTTCGGCGAATCCCACCAGGAACGCCACGCCCAGTGGAATCGCCACGTAGCGAGCCAGCGCAGCGCCACCGAAGAAGCAGATGGCGAATGCGGGAACGAAGACACCGGTGAAATCCACTTCCGACCGCTTCAGTCCCGGCCGGACGAATTGCCATACCTGGTAGAAGATGACCGGCATTGCCAGGAAGAGGCCCGCTATGGCGCCGGTCTTGACGTAGACGGTAAAGACCTCCGTCGGCCGGGTCGTGTAGAACTTCAGTTCCGGTGGAGCTGTCTGCTTGATCCAGTCAATGATCCAGCCTGAGAAGAAGAGGCAAACGATGGTCAGGATCGCCACGGCGGCCAGACAGACCAGGAGTCGATCCCGAAGCTCCGTGAGATGTTCGACCAGAGACATCACCGTCTCTTCATCATCGGTCCCGATTGGAGGGGAGCCAGACTCTGCCGGCTCATCGACGGCCGCCGAGCTCTCCTCGGGCTGACTGGAACGGGTCTCCCCACCTGGAGCCTCTCCAGCTGAGCCGTCGACCCGATCCGGGGCGGAAGCAGTGTCCAGACTCTCTATCTTCTCTTCTTCTTCAACCACGGCGGCCCATCATATCCCGAGGGATGGCCCCGTTCCCAGCAGCTTGCAAAGAAGGGTCACAAACCCCTGTCGGGGACATCAATGGCAGCCGACAGTTCCCGATAGCTGATACTCCTGCGGCTGATGGTTCCGATCAGGTTGTCGGCCGTGTGATTCTTTAGATCCGGGTCGAACCGGACGCTGAAAGAGCGGGGCATCTTCTCCCGGCTCAGGGTGTGGACGGCCAGGTTCCCTACAACATCGAGGCCCTGCGTCTTGCCGCCCTGAACACCTTCCTTGGCGTAGAGACCCGCCTTGATCTTGCACCGGGACGGGCGAATAACGATCTTGCCCTGGAGCGAGACCAATCCGAGAACGTCGGCTGTCTCCTCCGCCGTGATGTCATCGGTGACGATGATGTTCTTCTCCGTCACCACTAGGCCCCGCCCCTGGTAAGGCCCCCCGATGGTGATGTCTTCTTTGCAGTACCAGAGCCCATTCAGCTGGAGAGGTTCCTCCACGGTTCCGATGAGCTTCATCTTCTTCTTGCTCACGCTGTGGGCGAATTTGGATGCATGCTCCTTGAGACGCGCCAGGTTCGCCACGTCCTTTCTGTCCGGGTAGCGCTTCACGTAGTTCATCCGGGTGTTGATCGTGTATCGCTGGGGCGGCACAACCTGGGGCTCCTTCGTCGGTCCCAGGATCAGAGGATTCAGCCGGCGGTAGTTCTTGTAGATGTAGCCCTCGAAGTGGGTATAGACCGACAGATAAGGATCGTGGAGCCTGTTGTCGTTGTACAGGTACCCGATCTCGGGGCGTTGATGGCCGAATATGGACGTATCGGCGAAGTAGTTGATGATGTCGTCGGCGGCGAAGAATGGCAGGTAGACATGCAGGACTCCGTTGGTCCTGACCCGCCCCCAGTCACGAGGATTGAGAGACAGGATGATGTTGTCCACCGTGTCCTTGATCTCCTCGTCATTTGCGTGCTGTGCCAGTTCGTACACCAGCTTCAGGGCGTCGGGCATCTTGCCATCATCGAGTTGATTCGTCAGCTCGTTGTTCAGCTTGGCGATGTTGCCCAGGCTGTCGCTCTTGGACTCCGAGAGAGAGAGCTTGAGCAATTCGTTGATCTTCTGCCCCAGATCAAAGAGCAGATCCTGAATGACATCAGGCAATGTCAGGTTCGACATGATGAACTTGCCAGTCTTGAGGTACTCCGTTGCCGGGCCATCGATGAACAGGCAGTGATCCGGTGCGGGACAGGTCACGTCCAGGACCTTGACGCCCTTGATGACCTCCAGCACGGTCCGGCTTCCCTCATGTTCGGCGACACTCGTGAGCTTGAGCCGTCCGGACCAGCCTCCCAAGGGAGACGCTCCGCTTTCCGAGGGATCCGATCCCCGCCGCGTATTTCGATACGGCTCGAGTGACTGAGGAATGATGTCGACCCGATCGATGTTCGTGGAGAACTCGTTGCGGGTGATCCCGAAGAACTCCGCCGTGACCCGGATGTTGCTGCCCTTCATCACCGAGTTGGAGAAGTCGAAGGTCCGGGCCCACTCTCGCGCCCGCTCGACGTCGAGAAGGTCCAGTAGCTCGGAGTTGACCTTCATCGTGTCCTTGGGAGTCGGGTTCCTCGGCAGCACCAGAGGCGCCCTGAAGGTGTGTTCGATCTTCTGAAGGGCCAGATGGAGTCCGGACTCCGCCAGATAGTGAGTCACCGTGTTGTTCCTGAACTTGATGATATGGCGGACCCCGAACTGAATCTTCTGGATCACGCTGAGACCAGCAATGAAGAGGACGGAGATGATGATCAGCAGGATATAGAGCGCCGATCCGCGAGGACCGATCCTACGCCGACGTCCCTCCGGAGGATGTGAAGTTTCAAGAGCCATCGCGCTCCATTATAGAAGCAAAGGAGCCCATCCACCCTCACCTGATTTCCCGAAGGAAACATGGCGGGACAGTCAGAGGCCGGCCCGGAGCACGCAATCGAGAGATGAAACCTGTCAGAACCAGCCCCGCAGCTGCCGTCAGATACGAGACCGCAAGGCCCCTCGTCCCGCGGGGGAGCGACGGCGGATCGTGGGGATTCTAGATCCGTTCGGCCTGAGCCATCTGTCGAAGCATGTCCTGAGCCCCGCCGAAGGGGCCACGAAGAATTGATGCGGATTATCGCGGGGGGCCCGTCGACAAGCTCAGACG
>JAJFLN010000555.1 GCA_021772705.1 Candidatus Cloacimonadota bacterium
CAGTACCCGCTGAAGTGCTGCCAACAGTTCGGCCTCGGCGTGTGTGTCGACCCAGACCATTTCGTGTCCTCGGGTGAAGAGACGACTGTCGGTCAGCCATCGAAACTCCAGCGAGTGCTTCCCCAGGACCGAGTCGTCCGGATCCGGTCCGGTGGGAAAACCGAGCTGACGGAGAACCCTCTCGTCGTGGAGGTTCTGGATCATCTTCCATATCCGAGCTGGGGTGAGTTGGTCTCGCTTCACCGATGCTTGACTCTCGACTCGTTCAGGATCGAAGAGCTTCCCGGCAAGCTCAACAATTTCGGTCTCGATTCTCGGGAGCTGAGCCTGCGGCAGCACCTTGTCAGAGCGGTGGTACCAATGCCAGGCCCAGGCCAGATCGAACAGCCGATCCTCTCGGAGAACGGCGACGCGAGCGGTCCTCTCGGCCCACCGATTGGCGTCCATACCGAGGGACACTCCGTGGCCGATGCGGTCGCCTTCTTCGAGGCCGAGGAACAGCTTCGGCTCGTGGAATCGCCGGAGGCCCGTGAGAAGGTGGACGAAGTCCTCGCCGGCGTGGAATGATCGCCGTAGCGGGGGCAACGGATTGAGTAGCTCCCCATTCGTCATCCTCGATGCCATCTGGCTCGCTTCATGGGTGTAACGAAGTATGGGAGCCATGACCCAGCTAGGAATGCCTGCCTCGTCCGTGCAAAGGTCCAGGCCGCGCAGCCAGGCCAGGCAGTGCGGAAACGAAAGCATCAGCCTGGCCAGCGATTGTGCCTCCCGCTTCTTCGCCAGATAGAACCGGGAGTAACGATATCCGGCGGGGTTCACCGTAACTCCCTCAAATCTGTCTCCGCCCCTTGTGAGATGGGGCGACGGATCGCCTTCCGTCCCGCTCCAGAATCCTTGCTGCCTGCCGCCATGGAGTGCCCGTTCGCCGCGACTCCTGACGAAGTGGACGACCACGCCGGCCTCGAGATCGCCTCCACTCGGATCGAGATGGCCAATGACTTTCTGCAGGTCCTGCAACAGCTTCAGGTTCTTCGAGACGGACACCTCCGGTGTGGTACGCGCTTCCATGGAGGCAAGCCCCAGCCTCCACCCACTGGATCGGGTAGCTGCTTCGAACCGGGTGCTGTCGTCGAGAACCCGGCGTATCGCCCTCGGTCGATCATAGAAGCGCAAGAACCAGTGGAGCCCCGGTGTCATCGGTCTCTGAATGACATGCCGGTGAAACAAGCAGCGAACACGGGTCGACTGCCAGAAGAGTCGCTCGAACACCGGGTCCAGTCGCCGTTTTCCACCCTTGCCATACAGATCGTCCAGGTACAAGAGCGAGGATCGGATCAACCACGCCTCTCCCGTGTCCCCTGGGGGCAGTTTTCCTATCGCGCCGCGGACCGGATCCTTCCGCATGGCCTTTTCGCACCAGTCGCCGGGCTCGTCGGGACGCCACTCCCGGTCGGTACGAGGATACCGCTTCACCACCGCCTGAAACCGGCGATAGCAGGATTGAAGGAGTCCAAAACGGCGGGATTCGTCCCAGGTGGATGGCTCACTATCGTTCGTATCCGATGGTCCACGGGTATCCTCGCATGGAATCTTACCGCTGGAGAGATCGTCGAGAGCAGTCAGGAGCAATGAGAAGTCAGCCGGCCCGAGAACGTCTATAAGATGCGGCGATCTTCTGTCCCAGAACCGGCACATAGCCTCCCCCGCAATCCGGCTCACGAGAAACCATGTGGCGACCAGCCGGCCGAGTGCCGCCGATAGGAGGGCGAGAGGCAACGACTTGCCGTCGTCGAAGCATCCTCCCGGTGAAGCCAGCGTCGTGGCTTGAAACTCCGGGGACGCGACGGCGCGCATCGCCGAAGCCCAGAGCAGGGGGAAGTCCATCCCGGCTCCAAGGTGCAGGTGCGGCTCGGCGAAGCCGTCGCCACTCTTCATCCGCGCGAGCAGGGTTCTGGACACGGTGTTCACTCGGTAGCTCGTCCCTTCCAAGACGACCGCCGAGGCCAGCAGGTCAGTGGGCAAGGCCAGGGAGATCCACCGCCAGGCCTGGCGAGATAGCATCGGCGTGTCTCGGGATTTCCCCCCGAATGGGCCTCGCCGAATGTCGGGCCGCGATTCGGCGCCGTCCCCGGTCAGGAACCAGTCGGCCAGACGTCGCAGATAGGTGTGGAGAGGTTCTGTCTTCCCCTGGTTCGCATCCTGCGGGCCAAACCAGACGGCGTCTCGAAGCGACAGCGCCTCGTCGAGGGACAGTCCTGTTGTGGCACCGACGATCTCTTGTTCGGCACATCTCCAAAGACCGGACGTGGTACCGCCCAGGTTCGGTCGAAGTTCCATCGCGGCAAGGCGAAAGGCGGCCTCGGAGGCAATCGGAAATGCGGCCATCTCCGCGACCGTGTGAAAGTGGGGGGACGGAGCGAGCCGGTAGCCTGGGATCATTTACTGGGCTTTCGTGCTGGTCGAGCCTTATCCTTGGATGACTTCGAGCTAGAGGCAGGAGGTTTTTTCGTATCCCTGCGGGGGGAACTTTTTCCCTGCACTGAGGCACGAGCGAGCTTGGTCGAATTCCTGTCCTTCGGCGGAACTTTGGCGTTTGTCTTGTCGAACTCGAAAAAGGTTGAGCTCTTCGGGGCAAGCTTCTTGTTGAGGAAAGACTGTGGCATCCCGTTCAGGACCAAAAAGTCATGCAACAGTTTCAGCCATGCCGTGGGCCTGGGCGCCAGTGTTTCTGGGGAGTTCGACGCGCAACTGGCGCAGCCACCTCCCTCATTGGTCCGGCTAGATGGCGAGACCGTAAATCTGGACCCGTGCTCACTCACCTTGCTGATTTCGAGGACACTCGTAGGAAAGCGATAGGCTCCGAACTCCGAATCCGAAGCCATCTCGCTGGAGAGTAGACTACGGGTCCTGGAAGAGACCAAGGATTCGTCCAGCGCTCGGAAAAACTCGTCTCCAATCCACTGCCTGCGGGCGCGAATCCATTCCTTGGTCTCCACTGGGCCCCCTGGGTTGTTCTTTGTGCGCTCTAGCCGG
The DNA here is from genome assembly GCA_021772705.1 of Candidatus Cloacimonadota bacterium. Taxonomy (GTDB): domain Bacteria; phylum Muiribacteriota; class UBA6191; order JACPRK01; family JACPRK01; genus OFTM100. The sequence continues at coordinate 3,034 of JAJFLN010000555.1, forward strand.
TCTAGGCCGGCAGCCAGGTCGAAGAGACTACGCCAATTGGCTTCCAGAATGTCACTGCATGTCCAGCTACGGCTTAAATAGGGCGTCTTACTCTCGGTGGTGATCGTGTCAGCTGCATTCGCTGGTTTCGATGACTCCTCCGGCGGTTCAGTTGCCTTCTTCAGAAACTCACCCAGCGTTTGCGGAACCCCATTGCTATCGTCATCGTGGACGAAGAACTCGCCCAACACATCTTGCAAGGATCTGCCTTCTTCGCCTTCTTGCCATTTAAAATTCAGAGCCTCGTAGACACTAGGAGACAAGATCTCTCTGCGTTGGGGCGGAGGAATCAGCTTTCGCAGGGATGAAGTCGCCAGCTGTCGTGCTCGGGTGCCGATGTCCTCCTGCATATTCAGGAGCTTTACTGCCTGAGCTCCGCCGCCTAGGCGAAAGTAATCGCCCCCAATCTGAAGCTCTAGGATTTGCTCGAGAGTGTCCTGGTCGCCGAGCAAAATCGTGAACAGGTGGGGGACCGACAGCAAGCGCAGCAACCGCAGCAGATCGAGAGTCGTGTCAGGATCCAGATAAAAGTCATCGACAGGCAGAACGAACAGCGGCGTCTCGCCAGCGAAGTTCTTGATCGAAGTCGCAAGGCAGGCGATGACCCTTCCCATCCTCTCGGCAACATCCAATCGAGCCCATTCTGCACGACGAATCTCGGTTGCATAGGTGTCCGGATCGACTCGCTGGGCCCTCTCCTGAACATGGCTATCCCAGGAGAGAGCCAAATCAGTCTGAAGACGGTGGAGTTCACGCATGCAATCGTGATCGCCGGACAGCAGGGTGGTCCTCGATTGTCCATCCGCATTGCGCCCCGCAGCAGCCCTCTCGATCCGCGCCAGGACGGCGGCCAAGAAGTTTGTTCTGCCCCGAAGGGGTTCGAGATCTAGACGCTTCAGCCAAACTACCCGCGACTTCAAATCTGTGATCTCGGACTGGATGGCCTTCAAAAGCTTGCCTTTCTCGTCAGATCCGGTCGTGTCTGTCTGAACATCTTTGCTCTCTGGTTTCAGGAGTCCCTCGAGAGTCTTGTAAACCGTTGTCTTTCCAGCGCCCGGTTCCCCTGTGAGCAGCACGACACGACTGAAACTATCGGGATCTGCTGTGCGACCCGAAGAGTCGCCAGCACCGTCCTCGCCCATTTTCCCGCGAGCGGCCTGGAGGCTGTCAACCACCAGCTTGAGCGCGTCGAGTTGAGACTTGCTCAGGTTTTCGAGCTCTCGGGGATTCGCCTCCGGTCGTAGCCGGAAACTTTGTTTCGACATCTCTCTCTCTTCTTGAGTCTTGGTCATTGGTTGTCGTCCTCGTCGAATGGACCATGGGGACAATAGTCGATGGCGCGTGTTGTCTCGTTTCCAAATTCAGCACCAGCAGAAGAAAACACTCCTCCATTTACAGCGGAGGGAGTCGGCTGGTCAATCTAATGATGACCACCTGACTATTCCGTTACGTCATGTCCATTCCTGCACCGGTCGTAGCAGGTCACCGCTGTGGATCGGCGTGTGTCCGGAACTGGCCTCAGCAGCCAGCGATCAAGAATGGACTGATTGAGCTGCCGAACGGCTCCCCTCGAAACGAGTCGAACAACTCGACGGTATCATATCCGACACTCAGCGCGAGGTCCCTGACCCGGTTTGCATCGCAGTTCGCCAGACGATGTGTTTCGAAGACCAGCTCGTCGTGGAGCACGCTGGCGTAGACGTAATCAGCCTGCAGTGCTGTCTCCGTATCTTGGCACCGAGAGTAGCGGTAGAAAAGCCAAATGTCGGCGTCGCCGGAAGGAGTGCCGGACTCCCTGTCCACGCCGAGCTGTCCCGATGAATTGGGAGCGTGAGCCACTTGAGCGATCAATTCGCCGCCGGGCCGGAGGGCCGCCCTGCAGCGGCCAAGGACATCGCGGAGTTCCTCCTCGGATCTGCAGTAATTGAGAGTCCAGGAGAGAGCCGTGATCGTGTCGTATGCTCCGCGCTCATTCAGCTCCTGCATCTTGAGCTGACGGACCCGACCTGCGTCCACTTTCGCCGCTGCAGCGTTCACCATGCCCGCGGACGCATCGATTCCAAGAGCATCGATTCCGGCCGAGAGCGCCCTCTCCAGCAGCACACCCGTTCCGCAGCCGACGTCGAGGAGTCGCGTTGGCAGACCTCGGGCGAGACTCCGGCGAATCACAAAGGCCTGATCGTCCTTGTAGTGATCCGGAGGCGTGTGAAGGTCGTACCGATGGGCGAATTCGTCAAACAATCGGTAGGTCATTCCGAGACCGCCGGCAGTGTGGAGAATTGAGTGGCCACGTGAACGAAGAATGAATGAGAGGCGCCATGAGGGAGAGGGGCACGAAGGGGGTGGCTCCCGTGCTCCCGGACCAAGGGCGCCAGGCATCGACGCAGTCTCTCCCGCCGTCTCTGATGCCGTTCCTGTCCCTCGTCCTCGATCGCTGGGACCAAGTTGATCGCTTTCAGAAGATCCCTCGGCGTACCTCGCGCGACCAGCTCCCGCCAGGGCGTCTTGCCGAGTCGGATCAGCTCGGCCGTCATTCCCAGACCGCTACCGCCACACTCGGGGCAAGCTGAAGTCGACTCCGAGTTCGAGACTCTGGCTGCCCAGTTCCGATGCTTGCTTCTAGGAAGCTCGGACAGCACGTGGGCAATCAAACCGTCCCACCGAAGCCAGTTCCCGACCTCCGACGGATCCTTACCGGGTTTAACGAAGCTCCCATGGCCAGGTCTCTTCCAGTAGCCGTGCAGCAGCCAATCGCGCTCGGGACGAGTCAGCTCGCCGTGGGTCCGTCTCGGATCGAAAAGCCACTCCCGCTCCATCCGCTTCAGGAAAGGCAGTAGCTCCACTCTCCGGATGCTTCTGAGGATCTCCAGAGCTTCGGCGCACAGCCAGGTCTCGTCCAGCGGGCATGAAGACTCTTTGCCGAGCAAGAGCCGATGGTCGAGGACTCGGCGGACACCCGATCCCCTGCAGGCTGAGCAGCCGCCGGCGGCGTGACGGCGCGACAGATGGGCCGGGAGTGGCCTCCTGGCTCCGACCCGTCCTCGGTCCAGATCGACGGGACGACTGGACAGGACGCCTTGTATCCGTCCGGCGAGATCGACGAGTTCGACATGGCCGGCGCCCAGTTCCAGTGCTTCGTCGACTGCCATTTCTTGGGACGTCGTCGATGATGGCGATTGTTGCAAGGGCCCGAGTCGGGCCCGAGCTCGCGGACCACTCACCGGGCAGTCTCCGTCCACCCAAACCATCTCACAGCGTTTCACATGCATTTCGACAGATTCGACAACGGACCGGGGTAGTGTTTCGCCCCAAACCTGCATCTCGTGGAGGGCCGGTCGGATCTGCAGGTACCACTCAGGATGAGCAGACCACTTTTCCTCGAGATTCCTACGGGCTGACGAGACGGCATCCCTGAAGCGATCGAGCATGAAGATCGCTATCTCCTGGTCCAGACCGCCTATTTCGAAGGGGCGGCTTCCTTCGAGATCCTCCGGCAGAATCAGTGCTGCTCCCGTGGAAGACCGGATTGGAGGGTCCAGGTCGGCCCCGTCAAGCAGCCGAAGCCAGTCTCGCGCAGCTCTGGCCTCGTCGCTGGAGACCTGGGTCGGTTGCCGGCGATTCGAAGGGCGGCGCACTGCTCTGACGACTCCGTCGCGAGCTGCGAGCAGTCTTCCCGTCGGAGTGTTCATGGCCTGCAGTTTCCGGGGTGTTCCCTGGGCAATGATTTTGCCTCCCCTTGGCCCACCCTCGGGGCCAAATTCGATGAGGTGATCCGCGGCGCCCAGAATCGCCGGATTGTGCTCAATGAGCAACACCGTGTTTCGGCCTTCGTCGAGTATCCGGTCAAGCGACTTCACGAGACGTTCCACATCCACGGGGTGCAAACCCGCGGCTGGTTCGTCCAGGACGAACATCGTTGAGGCTCGCGCAGGCATCGCTAGTATTCGGGCGATCCGGACCCGCTGGACCTCGCCCCCGCTCAGACTGCTCATGGCCCGGCTGAGAGAAAGATGCCCGAGCCCGAGGTCGCAAAGGGCGGTCAACAGCTCCTTGTGCGCCCGAACAGTAGCGAGGGATGTCGCGATGAGAGTTTCAATCGGCTCTCCCAGGACAGCGGCGATGGTCGCGCCGTCGATCTCGACCGAGAGGACTTCAGGGCCGAAGCGAGATCCACCGCACCTAGGACAGGGTGCCGGCTTCTCGTTCTCCTGAACGTCACCCAGCCCCGCGCAGACCGAACATCGTCCGGTGCCCGAGTTGAGTCCGAAGTCGGTCGCTCTCAGGCCGAGCAGCTTCGCCCTCGAACTGGCGGCGAACTCCGAGCGGAGTGAGGTGAAGGCGTCGATGTAGGTACCGAGGAGGCTTCGACGGTTCGGCGGCGGTGCAGCTTGGTCCATTGCGATGACAGTGTGAAGCGCTTCGGCTCCTTCGATCTCGCAGCATCCGCCCAGGAGCAACTTGAAGTCTTCGATCTGGACCCGCTCGATCGGCAGGAGTTTTGCGAACCGGGGTAGCAGGGCTCCCCGGACGAAGCTCGACTTGCCCGAGCCGGAGACTCCGGCGATGCAAACCAGACGCCCCAGGGGTATCTCCGTAGAGACTCCCCGTAGGTTGTTGATGGTTGCATGCCTCACCCGAAGTTGTCCGGAAGCCACCGGCGTCGCTCTTCGTGTCAGACGGGCGTTCAGGTTATCCGCTGCTTTCCGGCTGGGCGGGCCGACGGTATCTATCCTGCCTCCTTCGTCTCCGGCCGACGTTCCCAGATCCACTACCTGGTCGACTCCGGCCAGAAGCCCCCTGCGATGATCGCTCAGGACGACCGTATGAGTTGAGGAGAGACTCCGGATTGCCTTTGCCAGACCGGCGATGTCAGCTTCATGAAGGCCCCGGGCCGGCTCGTCGAGCAGCAACAGCAGCCCGTCAACGGGTGCGTTCAACGCCCCGGAGAGACGCAACCGTCGTGCTTCTCCGGAGCTGATCTCCGTCATCCCTCTGCTGCCCGTCAGGTGCCCCAGACCCACCTGAAGAATACTGTCTGCAGCATCGGCGATCGAGGTCACCAATCCGTGGGCCAAACGGGGCATTCCGGCCGATGCCCCTCGGAGTTTTTCCGGCACCTCTTCGAACGTCGTTGCCAGGAGCTCCTCCAGACCCAGACCTGCTACGCGCAGTGCACGGGCCTGCTCGGACCAGCGCGAGCCGTGACACTCTTCGCAAGCGCCTCGGCGGACGAACGGCTCTAGCCGGGCCGCGGTTTGCCGGGACCCGTGGGCAACTCGCCGCAGCACAGCCTGGCGAAACCCTTCGAATGGCTGGTCCGGTCCCGTCTTCCTTCCCGAACGAGGATCGAGGCTGGGCGTCGGCCCGGTGGATCCCTCCAGGACGAGACGTCGCGCTGACGCTGGCAGCTTTCGCCACGGTCTGTCAGGATCGAAACCTTCGATGCCGCGCAGTCCTTCGACGGTGTCGTGGGAGATGTTGACGTACTTGTAGTTCTTGGAGGTCCAGAGGGCGAAGGCGCCGCCGTGCATGGAACGGCCCGGCTCGGAGACCAGCGCGGACTCATCGAGTACCATCCCGCTTCCGCTTCCCTCACAAGCCCGGCAGGCACCGCTGCCGGGCTGGCTCGGTGCATTGAATGAGAGAAGATGCTGTCCGGGTGCGAAAAAGACAGTGTCACATTTCGGGTGCAGGCGGTGCACCCTGCTGTCGAGCCGCGGCCCGAACGGTCCCGCCAGCGCAGGATCTGTCGCCTCCGGTAGTTCAATGACGACTCTTCCATCCCCGGCGGCAAAGCTACGTTCCAGCACCACCTGGAGCTCACTCTTGGTCCTTCCTGCACGCAGCGATCCGGCGCACGCCTCGATGATGTGCCGGACGCTCGAATTGAGGGGGCGGAAGTCGTCCAGCGAGACTCTTCTTCCAGTCTCCCACAGGGTCTTTCGGTCCGTTTCACTCCGAACAATCACTTCGTTGAAGCCGTGCTCTCGCAAGAGGGCGGCTTCTTTCAGTCCGTCGGTGTTCACAAAGTTGGCCGGCACAGCCCAGGCGACCAGCCGGGAGCTCCAGTGATGGACCAGCCACTCGGTCCAGACGTCAGCGGATGGCTCCGGTACTGGTTCCCCCCCTGGTGTCCAGGGGGCGGAGTGCCGCAGGAACAGCCGCCGCAACCGGGAAAGAAACCCCGTGGCGG
>JAJFLN010000556.1 GCA_021772705.1 Candidatus Cloacimonadota bacterium
CGCACTCGCAAACAGGTCAACCCAACGCCATGAGCGAGCGACTGATGGGCGGTCTCACGGGGCGTTTGCCCTTCAACATGCCCCTGAAGAACGAGGCCTGGCGAAACCACATCGCTGACTGCTGGAGAGTTCCCAGGGACCGGATGACCCAGACCAGCGCGTTGCCCAATCCCGGGATGCTCGTAGGCCTGATGGAGAGAGCCCTCAAGGACGATCTGCTGGCAATGTTCTGGATCTACACCACTCATGTACACATGGCCGATCTGGACACTCTCGTCCGTCCGGCTCTCACGAAGATGTTCTGCGTGGTCCAGGAGATCTACCGGCATGCGCCGAACAACCTCTACGCCGATGTGATTCTGCCGGCCGCCACCTGGGGTGAGTGGACCGGTGGAACCTACGTGCAATCCGAACGGCGACTCTATATCTGTGACGGAACGGTCAACCCACCTCCTGGCTGCCGTCCTGACATGGACATGGCGATAGACAAATGCAAACACCTGGCCGAGAAGCTGGGCCTCGACGCGGACAAGATTATCCCATACAAGAAGAGGATCAAGATGGGCAACGGCCTGATGGCCTACGACCCGGAGGAGATCTTCCGGGACATTCTCGCCGCCAGCAAGGGGTCCGACGCGGATCTGACAGGTATGCTCGAGGTCGAGAAGGAAGACGGCATCAGCCCCTACGATCAGCTCCGGCGTCTCAGAGGAGTTCAGTGGCCCGCCCCATCGGCAGAGATCGCCCGAAAGGGCGGTACGCCGCGGCGCTATCTGGGTCAGGAGGGATGGGCTGGCAAGCCCTATGGAGCCTTCCGTCACAAGGATGGCAAGGCCAAGATGAAGCTCTGCGAACAGGATTACTCCGAGATCAAGGAGATCACCTCGGAGCTCATGCGTTACGGACACAAGGATCGGCCCGGAGAGGGTCCGTTCCTCATCGACGACCTGGCTGCAGCGAAGAAGGAAGGCAGGAAGAGCCTGATCGAGCGGGCTCGCGACGCCGCACTGCCGCCAGAACTGCCAGATCTCGAAGTCTACGGGGATACGAAGATCGGTCTCGAGGGCCACAAGAAGAAAGACGTGTATCCATTCTGGCTCTCCCTGGGCATCGTCTATGAGCATTTCCACACGGCAAAGACGATCCGTGGGGCGACCACCTTGAAGCTGGTACCCGAGCAGTACGTAGAAGTGAACATGGAGGACGCTGAACGATACGGACTGAAGGACGGCGACAAGGTCCGGCTGGTCACGCGTCGCGGCAGCTATGAGGCTCGCGTTTCCGTCGGACTGGACAGCATGATCCGGCCCGCCAGGAGCGAAGTGCCCGCCGGCTTGCTCTTCAGCCCCTGGAACCTCTCGGTGGCCGACAGCGCGGACCCGAAGAAGAACAAGTGGCTCGTCAACTCCGTCAGCCACCGGGCCTGGGATCCCGTCAGTGGGCAGGTGGACTACAAGAAACTGGCGGCCAGGATAGAGAAGGTCTGATCCCGTGGCGAGACGTCGGTCCAGAAGACAGTTCATCAAGGACGCAGCGGCCACTTCGGCCGCTGCGGCCGGCTGCGGCTGGTTCGCCGGAGCGACGTCACCGGGAAGAGCGGAGGCTGCCGCGGCTCCGATACGGCCACCGGGTGCTCTTCCGGAAGATCAATTCCTGGCCACCTGCATTCGCTGCCTGCGGTGCGTTGAAGCCTGCCCCAATCAGGCGATCACTCCTCTGGGATCCGAAGGCGGCCAGAAGGCTCATTCGACGCCTCACATCCGACCCAGGCGCCAGGCTTGCATGCTCTGTAACGACATCGAGGGGGACTATCTGAAGTGTACCGAGGCCTGTCCCAGCGGCGCTCTAAAGCCGATCCCACGGAGTGCCTCGACGGTCAGAGACTCAGTTGCCATGGGGAAGGCGGAGATCGATCTGGCTCTCTGCTACTCCTACAACAGCTGGAGCTGCGGCGCCTGCTACAGGGCTTGCCCTTTCCCGGGCGAGGCCATGTCGCTGGGACTCTGGGAGCGACCAGAGGTGCTGGAGAAGTGCATCGGCTGTGGCCTCTGCGAGAGGGCCTGCATTCGTTATCCCCAGGCCATTCGCGTCAAGGTCTGAACGTCACATGACCCGCGGCCGGGTCCAGGGTTCCGCTTCGGTGCCGCGCCGATGGTCACCAGTGACCTGGAGCACTGTTCGGCCCGGTTCTTGCGGTTTCGTTTCTCCTGATTGACGGGACATTTGGACCCCATGAACAAGCTCACTCGAAGACGGTTCATTCGAAAGTCTCTTCGGCTCACGGCGCGTGCTGCCGGCGTCGCAGGCGTTCTCGCCATGAGCCATCAGTTGATGCGACGCCCCCGCGCCAGGTATCCCCTGGGTCGAGGCAAGTATCCCAGAGAGGTTGCTGGTCTGATCAGACCACCGGGCGCCGTGGAGGAGGACTCGTTCCTCCCTGGCTGCATTCGATGCTACCGGTGCCAGGACGCTTGCTCCCCTGGAGCGATTCAGTTCTACTCGGAGAGCGCCGGCAAGCACTACCACACGCCCTACATCGATCCCTCCGTGACAGCCTGCACGCTTTGCATGAAGTGCACACAGGTCTGTCCCACTCATGTGCTCGAGCCCATGACCTTCTCGGAACGGGGCAAGGTCCGGATGGCTCGGGTGGAGCTTCGCAAGGACCTGTGCCTTTCACACAAGGCCAAACGAATCCGGGACGAACAGGCCCTGTTGATGGAGACAGGCCGGGAGGCGGTGGAGACGACCGCCTGGGCAGAGCGACGAGGACCTTGCGGCGAGTGCTTCACCGTGTGCCCCCTGCGTCGAAGGGCGATCACCCTCGAGCCGGGAGCCTTCCTGGCTCCCGTGATTCATGATGACGCATGTGTTGGCTGCGGACTCTGCGAAGAGATCTGTCGTGTCATGGTTCGGGGCGAACCGGCCCTAAAGATTGTTCCCACCCGGAGGCTGACATGACCCAGCAAAGGAAGTTCGCGTTCATTCAGTTCCTGCGGCGGACCGTTCAGATATCGGCTTCTCTGCTGGTACTGGGTCTCATCTTCCTGAGCCTCTACGGCCACTACCGGGCGGCACGGGCTCTGGAGGATGAAACGCGGATTCTAGGTTGGAGAGGGCAGGTGCTGACAGCCATTGACGGAGTTGTAAGTTCCCGCGAGGACCCTCAGGCATTCCTGGACTCCAACAAGGGGACCTTCTGGTCCATGCGCCTCGGGGGAGTGGAGCTGACGGACCCTCTTGCTGCAGCGGAGGCCACCGCCGCATCTCGTCAGATCCATCTGCCCCTGTTGTTTGCAATCCTCATCCCGGTTGCCCTGACTCTCATCCTGGGCAAGGTCTTCTGTAGCTGGCTCTGTCCGGCGGGGCTGCTCTTCGAGATCACGGGTAAACTCAGAGGTCTCCTCCGTTTCGCCGAGCTTCCCCCGGGGGAAGTGGAGTTCTCGAAGACGAACAAGTACGTGCTGCTGTTCGTGGGACTCGCCCTGGCCGCCGGTCTGGGGCTTCCTCTCTTCTCTCTGGTCTATCCACCTGCGGTGATGAGCCGTCTGGCCCATGCCTGGATTTTCGGAACTGCGGCGGCTGGCATGTTGACCTTGATGGCACTCATGGTGGCAATTGAGCTCCTGGTCTCCCCCCGGTGGTGGTGTCGGACCATGTGTCCCGGAGGCGCCCTCTACGGGATCTTCGGTTGGTCCAGAGTTCTGAGAATCAAGCTGAATGCGGTCAAGTGCACAGGCTGCAAGGATTGCGAACCGGTCTGTGAGCCAGGCCTGAATCCTGTACTCGAGTCCTCCTCCATCGAGTGCGACAACTGCATGGTCTGCATACGGCACTGCCCGGAGGATGCGCTGGTTTTGACCTCCGGACTGCCGGGCCGAAAGAACACTTTGAGAGTCCCAAGTGTCGCTGCTGACGCGCGTCAAGGTGCGTCATCGGCGATACCTGTAGCACTCTCACTGGTCTTCTTGCTGGCAGGCGCCGCCCAGGTGGACGCACACCACATCCTGGGACTGCCCCACTACGCCTACAAGGAGAACTATCCTCAGGCACCGACGCTGGAGTATCCGGCCAGTTCGGGCCCTCTGGACATTTTGCTGACAAGCTACCCGGGCCATCCGGTTGCTGGCGAGGCAGCAACTCTCGCGTTCTACATCAAGGATCGGGCGACGGGAAAGCCTCAGGAACAGGACATCCGGGTCCGTGTTTACGAGACATTGAACTTTGGACGGACTCGAGAAATCGTTCCTTCAACCCGGGTTCCTCCCTTCGAGGTCCCACACAAGCTGGCGGCCACGTTTCCCCAGGATGGCAGCTACCTGATCGAGCTGACCCTGGAGGTGGAGGGAAAGGACGAGGTGATCCCCTTCCCCATCGTCATCGGGAACCCCACGGGGGGAGCGGCCCTGATCGGTATGTCCACGGGAGCCATGACCATCTTCTTGATCGTCATTCGAGCGATAAGAATCAAGAGGCGGCGCCGTCTCCGGCAGGCTGCCGGCACCGGATCCAACTTGGATGAATTGAAGGAACTGCCACCATTGAAAGAGGTAACCGGTTGAACAGGCGAGTCCAGCTTGCGTTCCCCTATCTGTTTCTTTTGGGCATGACGGCGATCGTGCTGGCGGTCGTGGTCACCCGGGATGCAGCGCACCGTTTCCAGGACAGCTCTGAGGTCAGCAGTGCAGTGGTGAAGTTGTCGGGAGGGGCAGATCGGGCGGGCCAGGGGCTGGATCCGGTTTGCAGGATGGAAGTCAATCCCAGCTGGGGATTTGGGGCCGTTCACGATGGCACGCAGTTCTACTTCTGTGCAAAGCGCTGCCGGCAGCTGTTCCAGGCGTCCCCAGAGGACTATCTCGCCTCCAAGTGTATCGTCTGTCAGGAACGAGTCTCCCTGGCCGGAGGGCTGGAAGTCACCTACATGGATCAGCCTCACCAGGTCTGTTCCGCCGAACATCGGCAGCAATTCAAAGCCGATCCGGCGGCCTTCTTCCTCCATCGAATGTGGGGCATTCCCTCCTGGCTGTACTACCTCTCGATTGCCGTCATCCTCTTGATGTCGTTCCTGATGTTCGAGAGGAAGACTCCGGGATCGAGCACCGGCTGTGGGGAAGCAACCTGTGGGGGAGGCCCAAGCGGACCGCGATACGACCTGATGCAGTGGCCCTGGCTCGCGACGTTGCTCCGCTCCAGGAAGTTCCGGTTCCTGGCTCAGCTGTCGATCGTCATCGCCTTCCTGACGGTGTTGGCTGCCGGGCTCTTCGGTGATCAGAATCCAGCTCGGAACATTGCACCGCTCCTGACCTGGACTATCTGGTGGTGCGGACTCGTCGTGCTGATCATGTATGCCGGAAAGGCCTGGTGCTACGTCTGCCCCTGGGACGCGATCGCGGGCTGGATGGAGCGACTCCACTTCTGGAAGAAGAGCGGCGAGGAAATGGGACTCGGTCTGCCCTGGCCGCGGGTGCTTCGAAATGTCGGACTGGCGACGGTACTGTTCGTCGGCCTCACCTGGATCGAGATCGGCTTCGGCGTCACCATGAAACCCTGGGCCACGGCGGTGCTGGGACTGGGCATGTTGATGATGGCCATCGTCTCGGCGTTCTTGTTCGAGAAGAGGAGCTTCTGCAGGTACGCCTGTCTCGTGGGGAGGGTCAGCGGCCTGTACGCCATGTTCTCTTCTGTGGAGATCCGGAGCCGCGATGAGAGCACCTGCGCCAGTTGCCACACCAAGGAGTGCATTCGTGGCAGCGATACAGCCTATGGTTGCCCGACCTTCGTCTACCCAGGGAAGATGGAGACCAACACCTACTGCATCCAGTGCACCGAGTGTCTTCAGAGCTGCCCCGAGGACAACTTGGCAGTGAACCTTCGCCCCTGGGGAACAGACCTGGCCGTCGAAGGGCGCCCTCGATCCGATGAAGCCTATCTGGCCCTGCTGATGCTCGCCATCAGCGGTTTCCACGGCCTGACCATGACCCCCGTATGGGGAGAGCTGACCTCCGCTCTGGAGGCCTGGTTGCCCGGGGGCCCGACGATGGCCTTCTCTGTCGGAATGACCTTGCTGATGGTCTTACCCGTACTGATTTACACCGCTCTGGTGAGGATCTCCTACGGGATTGCGGCCTACCTGGACCCTGAAACGAGGGCTTCCTTCACCTTCCATGACTACTTCGTGCGATACGCCTACTGCGTGCTTCCAATTGCGCTCTTCTATCATCTTGCCCACAACCTGGAACACCTGCTGATCGAGGGGCCGAAGATACTGATCTTGATGAGCGATCCCTTCGGATGGGGATGGAACCTGTTCGGCACGGCGGGCTGGCGATTCCCCCCGATCGTATCTCTCGATGTGCTCTGGTTGCTGCAGGTGATCCTGGTGGGAGTGGGTCACATCTACAGCCTCTGGGCCGCCAGCAAGATCACCAGGAGGATCTTCAAGAAGGAGTCCGTGGCAACGGCAAGTCAGTGGCCCCTGCTCATAGGAATGATCCTCTTCAGCATCTTCAGTCTCTGGCTACTCAAGCAGCCTATGGAGATGCGAAGTTCGGTGATGTAAGTCAGACTGTCTGGTGATCATGGAAGATCGTCCCTGCAGCCGACGAGGATTCCTGGGTTCCCTGGTAGAGGCCGTGGTGAACCAGGTGAGTCAGGCAGTGGAGCAGACCGTTTCGGCGGTTCAGGAGGCAGCTACCACGGCCACATCGGAGCCGGAAGAGCTTCCCTTGCTGCCTCCCGGAGCGGGAACTCTATCCCGGTTCCAGAAGGACTGCACCCGGTGCGGCGCCTGTCTCGAGGCCTGTGATCCGAGGGCCATCCACCTGGCCGGGAACGAGCTCGGAGCACACGAAGGCTTTCCTGTGATGACCCCGGAGGAGACACCCTGCAAGCTCTGCGATGGTCTCCCGTGCATCGCAGCTTGTCCCGAGCCGGCATTGAGCTGGGTGACCCGTGAGCAGGCCCGTATCGGACTGGCAGAGATCAATCCTGAGTCTTGCTACGTCTTCCGGGGACAGCCCTGCGACTACTGCGTCACACGCTGTCCATTGAAGCAGAAGGCGATACGATTTGACGAACAGGGTCTACCTGAGATCATCGAAGACGGGTGCACGGGATGCGGGGAGTGCGCCTGGCTCTGTCCGCCGAACGCCATAGAGATCGTTGTTTAGAAGCAATGCCGGCGAGATAAAACCGTTTTGTTGTAGTGGGGCTCAGCCCCACACCCCGTTGGGGGAGCCAGCTCCCCCAAACCCCCAATGGGACTGGTGCAACTGAGAGTGCTGATGAACACTTGAATGACATACGAGAGCTTGACCTGTTCATCCGGGTCCAGGGGCCATTGGCCCCTGGCGGGAGTTCGAGGGCAGAGCCCTTGTTTTCAAACATTCCTTCCACTTATTCATGGGCACTGTGTTTAGAAGGAGATCCGCGGACGTTCTGGTGATTCGCCAGACATCGATACGATCGCCGGTAGGGAACACCGAGTGCATCGATGATGTGGCTCTCCAGCCTTCCTGGCCCAGGACTCGATCCAACTCCGAGGGGACGGTCGTACCACCTGCCCCTTCAGCCCGCCAGATTCCAGAGGCAAGGAGCAGGTCGTCGATCCCACGGCGCTGGAGCACTCTCAGGGCTTTCTCGAGACCTGATTTTCCCGGTGTGTAGAGCATCGCCCGGTCCACGACAGATGGCAGCAGTTGCCAGGCCAGGAACCAGACGTCGGTCATGATGGGCTGTTGAGTCGCCAGCCCCTCTACCAGTCTCTCCTGTGCTTGAAGCTGACCTCTCAGATCTCTGATGCTCACGAACTGCATGACCAGCGAACAGACAAGAAGAGTCACAGCAGTCCGGCGGACAGTCTTCAAGGCCTTGCAGGCCAGAATGGCGAGAAAGGGAACGATCGGCAACAGATAACGGGGCCCCCATTGCCAGCCCCCAGGTGGGGCGATGGCGGCCACAGCGGCAAAGTCCAGAAGGAGGAAGAGGCCAATCCATCGCCAGTGGGGGTCGGCCTCGTCGAATGCCGTCTTCAGGGCGAGGGGGGCGAGCGCCGCCGCCGGCATGACGAGCAAGAGTCCCGAGGCATACTGCCCAGGAACTGCCAGGGCAAACATGATGCCGGCGACTCCACCGAGACAGGAGAGTGCGAGAAAGAGACTCTGGACAGCACCCGGTCCCGTGATCGCCGCAACAGCGCTGCAGGCGATCACAGCCGCCAGTACGCCGTCGGCGGGCGACTTCATTCTCTGGTTCTTGGCCAGGAAATGATAGCTGTTGGTGAGGCCTTTCCGGAGCATACCCTCCGCCACGCTATCGCCGCCTGCGCTCTTCAGAAAGACACCTGCCTTTGCATGAGTTCCAAGGGGTCCTTCGTGCTGGGACATGTTGAAGGCCATCATCGGAACAGCCACGAGGGCTGCCCCGGCGGCGTAAGCAGCGAGGGTCCGGAGCCAGTTCGAATTCCGAGGTCCTGCCAGCGCCCAGGCAACGGGAAGCAGCCCGGCTGCAGCGGCGGTCTCGGTCCTGATCAGCACGGCTGCAGACGCGAGTGCTCCCGCGAGTACTGGCCGATCTCTTACCAGGGCCGTCACAGCTCCCACGAGACAGACAACTCCCAGTGTGTGTCCCCAGAAGACCACAGAGTAGAAGAGCATCGGGGTCCCGAAGAGGCAGACCAGGAAGCAGACGGATGCCTCTCTTCGGTCCGTCGTTTCCAACTTGGCCGCCAGTAGAGCCGCGAGCAAGCCGGCCAAGGCTGGCAGGAGCAGGAGTCCTGGCAGGCCGAGGAGCTTCAACCCAAGGGCCGAGACATGTGGAAACAGAGGTGGATAAGTCAGCATCCAGCCGTCCTCGCTGCCCGTGAGAAACATGTGAGGCGGTGGTGAGCCGGCGTAGCCTCGCAACGCCGTGAATGACAGATCCAGAAGCTCTCCGGAGACATGAGAGCCCGGTAGGTCCACAGTCAATCCGGGACCCTGCTCCGCCACGCGACGAGCGAGCAGGAAGTTCGCTCCCGCATCAGTGGTGTAAAAGGTACCGGAGGGGAGAGTCAGGATCAGGAGTACCAGCACCAGCGCAGCCGCTGTGACGACAGCTACTGGCGGACCGACGCCAGCCTCCTTCTCTTGGTTCATGGGATGGAAATCCGACCTGAGTATCCGGTGGGGCCTTCTTGCATGTTGGCGCATCTCAGAATCGTCTTTCACACCTGATCCGCAGCCTGGTCCTTCTGGAGTCACATCGGTGATTGCGAAGTCCCTGTTCAGGGCCAGAGATCATGATAACACTCAGACGACGAGGGGAGATGTGACCGGCAGTCAGATGGGGGAGTCATGCAAAGTGGGGGCGCGGTTGTGATGACACGGGAAGTTACACCGAGTTCGCAGAGATCCCGGAGACACAGAGGTTTCTTTGCACGCCAAGACCTCTGAGCACTCCGTGAGCTCAGTGACCTCCGTGATACCCAACGATGGCTGCCCCTCCTTCGTTCCCCGATCCCCAACCAGGCGCGTGTCGTTCCGCGCGGGTCTGCGCCTCCGTATTCTGAATCACCACGGAACCAGGGCGCTCGAAAACTGGGATGACGCAGCGGGTCACGGTCATGTAGTCTTTCGGATACCCACTCATGGAACCTCCGCCTGTCGATAAGATCAGTCCGTCATCCGATGCGCAGCCTCAGCAGCCGCTGTACTTCGTGAATGGAGCGGTGGATTTCCTGCTGATCGGCGGCGCATCGCTTCTGGTCTTCTTGCTGCTCCGCAGCTTTCACAGCGGAGATCGGACAGAGGTCATCTACGGGACGGCAGCCACCCTCTCCTGGGTCTGCAACTGGCCTCACTTCGCCGCCACCAGCTACCGGCTGTATCACAGCAGGGACAATCTGGTGCAGTACCCCATCACCGCACTGTTGATACCCTGGATCATCCTTGCCGGTATCGGTGTCTCCATCGGGTATCCCGAGCTGGTGGCTCCCTACTTCGTGAAGCTGTTCCTCATCTGGTCTCCCTATCACTTCAGCGGCCAGACCGTAGGTGTCACCCTGATCTATGCTCGACGCTGCGGATTCCAGATCGGCAAGCTGGAACGTTTCGCCCTTTCGGGATTCGTGTTCGGCACATTTCTGACACAGACTATGCTCGCCGAAGTCCAGCCTGGCGGAGCTTCGTACTATGGGATTAGCTATCCTGGAATTGGACTGCCATTCTGGAGCTACCAGGTAGCCCGGAGCTTCATGTGGATCTGCGGAGCTGGACTGCTTATGTTCGTCATTCGCTGGTCTCTGACGAACCGGAGAATGCTGCCTCCCATCGTGCTCCTTCCCGCGGCAGCCCAGTATCTCTGGTTCGTGGGCGGAACCGATGTGGACTCATTCCTCGAGTTCGTCCCCTTCTTCCACGCTCTGCAATACATGCTGATCGCCTGGTCCATGCAGCTGAAGGAAACGATGGACTTGAACCATATCGAGCCATCGGGCCGGTACGTTCTTCAGGAGTCCACTCGCTGGTTCCTGATCAACGTCGCCGGCGGCGCGTTCCTGTTCTACTTCCTCCCTCGAATGATCGCCTCATCGGGACTCAACCTCACCTTCGTCACCGGCGTCGTCCTGGCTGGAGTACAGATTCACCACTTCTTCGTCGACGGTGTGATCTGGAAACTCCGCCGGCGATCCGTGGCATCGCCACTGATGGTGAACCTGTCACAGATGCTGTACCGAGCTCCGATAGAACAGGAGACCACGACGTGATGCATCGCGTCATTGTATCGGCGCTGTCAGTGGGGTTGCTGCTCACATCAGCTTCTCCGCTCTACCCGGCCTCGGAGGAGGTCGTGGCTCCCGTCCTGTCCCGGGAGAGAGTGGTTCTCCGGACCCTGGCGGGAGATGTCGTCCTCGCACTTTTCCCGGAAGTAGCACCGAAACATGCAGCTCAGTTCCTCCGTCTGGCCCGGAGTGGCATCTTCGACTCGATCCACTTCTACCGGGTAGAGCCGAACTTCCTCGTCCAGGTCGCCTCGGCACACGAGAGGCTGAACCCACTGCTCCCGGAGCAGAAGGCGATCATTGAGGACATCCCTGGGGAGTTCAATCGAGTTCCCCATCGAGAGGGAATCCTGAGTATGGCGCGGGAAGCGGAAGACCCGGACTCGGCCCAGACCTCATTTTCCATCTTGCTCGGTGAGGCACCTCATCTGGACCGCGCCTACACCGTGTTCGGCAAGGTCGTTTCCGGCATGGATGTAGTCCGGGAAATGGTCCGGGTCCCTCGCAATCGCGACAGCAGCCCGAGAGTGAGGCTCACGGTTCATCAGGCCCTGGTCTACGAGAACGAGGAGGCGCTCGCGTCACTCGACAGGATTGGCGTCAGACCCATTCCGGTGCCTTCCCGTTTCTTCGATCCCCCTGTATCGGCCAGTGATCCGAGGATACTGCACTTCCTGGCCGGAGGCATCGGGGCCATGGTTCTGCTGTCCCTCTCTGGTTTTCTGTTCAGGATGAAGCTCGGCGGATCGAGTCTGGCCGGCCTGTTGATGCTGAACGTCTTCATCGGAGCATTCTTGCTCTTCGTGATACTGGCTCCCAGGGCTCATCAGAACCCCCGGATGGCCCTTGGCACGTTTCTCGGATTGCTGACGCTGCTGAAACTGCTGGGCCGAATGGAGTCACCGAGTTGAGGAACGATATGTCAAAGCCAACCCACTTGAACTCTGGAGGTAGCAGCCATGTCTCATCGAATCGAACGTGACACCATGGGAGAGGTACGGGTCCCGGAAGAGGCCTACTACGGCGCGCAGACACAGCGATCGGTGCAGAACTTCAAGATAGGTGGAGAGAGGTTTCCCCGGGAGTTGATCCAGGCGCTCGGCATCATCAAGAAGGCTGCAGCCATGACAAACGCTGAACTGGGCCTCATCGATGAAAAGGTAGCCCGCACGATCGCTGCAGCAGCCGACGAGGTGATCGCCGGTGATCTGGCCGAGCACTTTCCCTTGGTGGTCTGGCAGACGGGCAGTGGAACCCAGACCAACATGAACGCCAACGAGGTGATCTCCAACCGGGGGATCGAGATCCTGGGTGGAAAGCTCGGCTCGAAGGAGCCGATCCACCCCAACGATCATGTCAATCGATCCCAGTCTTCCAACGATGTGTTTCCCACGGCCATGCACGTGGCCGCCGTTATGGTCTTGGAGGACAGGCTGCTCAAGGCTGTACAGCACCTGCGAGACGGACTGGACAGGAAGGCGAAGGAGTTCTCCAGCATCGTCAAGATCGGACGGACCCATCTCCAGGATGCCACTCCCCTGACGCTGGGACAGGAGTTCTCTGGCTACGTATCCCAGCTCGATCACGGACTGAGGGCAGTGCGAAACACCCTGCCCCATCTGAGGGAGCTGGCCTTGGGTGGTAGCGCCGTGGGAACCGGTTTGAACACTCACCCCGATTATGCCGTGAAGGTGGCAGCCAAGATCGGAGAGCTGGCGGGCACGGAGTTCGTTACGGCGGAGAACAAGTTCGAGTCTCTGGCAGCTCACGACGCGATGGTGGAGACCAGCGGCGCCTTGAAGACCCTTGCCTGCTCGCTGATGAAGATCGCCAACGACATTCGCTGGCTGGGCAGCGGCCCGCGATGCGGAATCGGAGAGATAAAGCTCCCGGAGAACGAGCCGGGCAGCTCGATCATGCCGGGCAAGGTCAATCCGACCCAGTGTGAAGCCATGACCATGGTCTGCTGCCAGGTCATGGGGAACGACACCGTCATCGGTATCGCCGGAGCTTCAGGAAACTTCGAGCTGAACGTCTTCAAGCCCGTGATGATTCATAACCTGCTCCAGTCGATCCGGCTGCTCGCTGACGCGAGCGACTCCTTCCAGGACAACTGCGTTGCTGGCATTGAGGCCAATCGGGATCGGATCGATCAGAACCTGAAGAGCAGCCTCATGCTGGTAACAGCCCTCAACTCGACCATTGGATACGACAACGCGGCGAAGGTGGCCAAGACTGCCTACAAGGAAAACCGGACCTTGAAGGAAGTCGCCGTGTCTCTCGGGCTGCTCACGGAAGAGAAGTTCGATCAGATCGTCCGGCCCGAGAAGATGGTGGGTCCCAAGGCCTGATCGCCGGGCACACTAAGGATGGTAAGGCGGTACACCGGTACCGCCTTAGGAGCAATGCCGGTGAGATAAGACGGATTTTGTTGTAGTGGGGCTCGGCCCCACACCCCGCTGGGAGAGCCAGCTCCCCCAAACCCCCAATTGGACTGGTGGGACTGAGAGTGCTGATGAACACTTGAATGACATACGAGGGCAGAGCCCTCGTTTTCAAACATTCCTTCCACTAATTCATGGGCATTGCCCTTAGGACCAATGCCAGTGAGATAAGACGGATTTTGTTGTAGTGGGGCTCGGCCCCACACCCCGTTGGGGGAGCCAGCTCCCCCAAACCCCCAATTGGACCGTTGCAACTGAGAGTGCTGATGAACACTTGAATGACATACGAGGGCAGGGCCCTCGTTTTCAAACATTCCTTCCACTAATTCATGGGCATTGCCCTTAGGACCCGCTCACTTGCCGATGCAGAATCGCCGGAAGATCTCCTCCAGGATATCTTCCGTGACGATGGCCCCCGTGATCAGGCCCAGCTGTTTGACGGCCTCGTAGAGGTCGATCAGGCTCATATCCAGAGGGATTCCGTTGCCGATGGACTGCAGGAACTCCTCCAGGGATGAGAGCGCCCTGGAGAGACAGTCCCTGTGTCTGGCGGCGACCACAATCGGCCCATCTGAGATCGGGACGAGCAAGGTCTTGGTTCGGCTCTCCAGTGCCTCCAGCAGGCCTTCGATGCCCTCGCCGCTGAGGGCTGATAGGCAGACGTGCTTGCGTCGGGCCAAAGGCTCCTGCGGCCTCCAGCTGCTCGTGACGAGGTCGCACTTGTTCACCGCCACCATGTGGGGGCGAAGCCGTTCGTCCAGATCATCCAGGAAGCTGGTCTCCTCCTCCGTCGGGCTGCAGGAGGCGTCGACCACGGTGACGATCAGATCGGCCCGGGTCAGCTCGTCACGGGTTCGCTGGATGCCTTCCCTCTCGACGGGCCCGGCATCGACTCGCAGCCCGGCGGTGTCGATGAAGGTGAAGTTCAAGCCCCTGTACGCCAGGGACTCCTCGATCGTATCTCGCGTCGTCCCCGGGACATCAGTGACGATGCACCGCTCGTACTGCAGCAGAGCATTCATCAGACTCGATTTTCCCACGTTGGGTCTTCCCGCCAGGACCACTCGGATGCCGTCCCTGAGGATTCTGCCCCTCTCGTAGCTGGCCGCCAGGTCTGCCACGGCGGACAGGATGAGTCTGGTTTCCGTTGTCACCCGATCATGGGTGGCGGGATCGACTTCATCCTCGGGAAAGTCCACGTTGGCTTCCAGCAGCGCCAGCAACGAGAGCAACCGGCTCCGGAGCTCCGTGACCCTGTCCTTCAGGACTCCTCCGAGGTTGTTGACATGGATCAGGGCTGCCTCTTCAGACCGGGACCGGACCAGATCATTCACCGCCTCCGCTTCATCCAGACTGACCCGGCCGCTGAGGAACGCACGGCGAGTGAACTCTCCCGGCCCCGCCGGACGCAAGCCCTCTCGCCGGAGCAGCTCCTCGAGACTGCGAAGGACGGCGGGACTCCCGTGACAGTGAATCTCCACCAGGTCTTCGCCAGTGAAGGATCGTCCCGCCTCCATGTGGAGGACCATTACTTCATCGAGGATTGTGGACGTATCGGGCGTCCTGATCTGGCCCACTCGAACCCGGTGGCTCTTCCAGCGCCTCGGAGACGTGCCGTCACGGTGGCGGAAGATGCGTCTCAGGACCGAGAGAGCGCCGGGACCGCTGAGACGAAGGATGGCAACGGCTCCCTCGCCAGCGGCTGTCGCCCTGGCGAAGATGGTCTCGTCCCCTGATGCCTGCCGCTCCGCCGCTGTCCCCATGGGTCGTCGCGAACCGATGCCCTATCGGGGAGAGCCGCCCTTCTTCCCCTTCTTTCTGCGCTTGTCGCCGCTCTTCTTCGGCCCCAGCTTGACTACCTTCTCCACGGTGGCCTCGACGGGTATCGCTGGAGAGACAGAAGCAGGAGTGCTGGGCTTGCGAGCCTTCTCCAGGGCGTCCTCCCTTGCCATCACTGCCTTGTTGTACCGGGTCTCGAACAGGGACAGCACGCTCTGGCCAGCCAGGTAGATCATCACTCCAGAGGGGACGTTCATCATCATCATCAACATCATGATGGGCATGATTTGCATGATGCTCTGCTGCGTCTTGTCCATCTGTGGACTGGCGGTCAGCTTCGAGGAGACATAGATGCTGCCGGCGAACATGACGGGAAGGAGCCCATAGGGGTCAGCCTTCGCGAGGTCCGGAAGCCAGAGGAAGGAGACCTTCTTCAGTTCAATGGCGCCCATCAAGGAGCTGTAGAGAGCGATGAAGATCGGAATCTGGAGGAAGATCGGAAAACAGCCGCCCAGGGGGTTGACGTTGTGTTCCGTGTAGAGCTTCTGGACTTCCTGCTGGAACTGCTGGGTATCGGGGTATCGCTTTTTCAGATCCTGCATCTTCGGTTGCAGTTCCTGAAGTTTGCCCATGGACCTGAGCTGCTTCAGGTTCAGGGGGTGGAGCAGGATCTTCACCAGCAACGTCAGGAGCAGGATGGCGATTCCCCAGCTCCCGGTAACTGAGTGAAAGAGTTTCAGCATCTTGAACATGACCTTGCCGATTCCGCCGGTCATGCCGTCCCAATTGTCGAACAGGGGAAGATATCCGGCCCGGGACAGAGCATCCTCCTGTTTCGAGCCCAAGTAGAGGCGGAAGGAGAGCTTCACTTCCTCTCCTCCCCTGATGTCGGGATACTGATACCTGAACCCGATGCGAACCCCCTGCACGACCTTTCCGTCCTTGCCGACGAATGGAACCAGGGAGTAGACGTAGTTGCCGCGGCCCGACTTCTCCTCCAGGACAGAGGCGTAATAGGACCCTCGTGCGCCGATCCACTTGACCCCAGACGGAGTCTCCTTCAGCTCCTCGGCGGTGCTGAGTTCCTCCAGCTCCTCTCCCTGCATGGCCACCACTTCGGCAGAACCGTACAGCTGGCCACCCAGGATGGGACCGAGCCAGAAAGCCAGCTTGCCCATTGGGGTCGCCAGGGCGAGGCTCTGGTCGGTCCTGTTTCGAAGGACCACGTCGATATCTACGAGGTAGTTGTCGTCATGGAACCGGTAGGTTCGCTCCAGCTCCAGTCCCTCTGGCAGCCAGCTTCCCTGGTCGTCAGTGGAGACAAAACTGCCGCTGGTGCTGATGCGGGTGGAGAGGCGTGAGCCTGCATCCAGCTGCCCCAAGGGGCCGAAGATGAGCCCGCCGACGAGGGCGTCCTTGCCTGGCTCCGTCCGGTAAGAGGGAGTCAGGAGGTCGTCCCTGAATCTGAGGACGAAGAACCTCTCCAGGTTACCCGATTCATCCAGGGAGGTCTGGAAAAATGGTGTCTCGATCGTCCTTGACGGCTCCAGGGTCGCGGCGCTGATCGAGCTGGCCATCGCGAGGGCCACACCAGCGATGAGAAGAGCGGTCAGGAGACGGGGAGTGAGATTACTCATGCCGGATCGAATCCTCCCGGTGCAAGGGGCTGGCATCGCAGAATCCTTCCGGCGATCCTGGCCAAGGCCCTTGGGATGGAAACCTGCTCCAGTGTCTGGAGAGCGTATTCGGAGCAGCTTGGAACGAACCGGCACCTGGGGGTCAGGAATGGAGCCACCGCGTATCGGTAGGCCAGAATCAACCGGCGAAGGAACCGCTTGGGTAGGTCCTGTAGATTTCCTGCACTCAAGGCTGTCGGCTCCCTGTTGTTGTCTCGAGGAACCCCTGCCGTTCGAAGAACCTCTGTAGAGCGGTCTGGATCTCCAGAAAACTGGCGCCGATGGCGCTCCTTCGGGCAATGAAGACGAAGGTTCCACTCATCTTGAAATTGGGGAAGAACTGTCGACAGACCTCTTTCAACAGTCGCCGGATGCGATTCCGTCCGACGGCCTTTGCAAGCTTCTTCGATACCTGGATCGCCAAGGCTGGGGCCACCTGGCTTTCATGAGTCTGGAAGTAGACCAAGAACGGCCCGGCGGACTTCCGAATCCCCGCGGAGATGACTTGCCGGACTTCCCCGGGAGTCCTGAGCGTCTGTATCTTCACGATACGTGCGCTTCAGTCCACGTTTCGTCTGGAGGGTCCGGCTGTCGTGGCTCCCCAGCGAATCAGGCGCTGAGTCGCTTTCGACCCTTCATTCTTCTTCGACGGATGACTTTCCGTCCGCCTGGGCTGGACATTCGAGCCCGAAATCCATGATTCCTCTTCCGACGGCGAACTTTAGGCTGATAGGTCCTCTTCATACTTTTCTCCTAAGAAGGCTCTGACAGAGCGAACACGGTGTCTGCCAGCGCTGAGCGCGAAGTCTACGGCAGAGGGAGAATCGAGTCAAGCAAAACCTTGTTCCCAAGCGACCAGAAAGTTGTTTTTAGAGGCCATTCGTGTTAAGCTTCCCCCCCTGTTTCACCCGATTTCAATCGTTTTGGATCCCGATGAAAAAGATCATGGTCATCAGCATCATCATCAGGGGTGTGGATCCGTGGAAAACCGAGGAAAAGCAGTATCTGAAGTGAATTCTCGTAAAGATCATCCCGGGGGATCCAGCGAGGATACGGATTGTAATCGGGGGATACGTGGTGGAGAAGTGAATCCTACGCACAGTTTCCACAAAGGATCCCCAAGGCTTGCCAGGCCTGATAACCCGGCACCCAGAGGGCATGACTGGCAAGGCATCCGCCTGACGAGAGCTGTGTAGAAATGTGGACAAATCTGGGGACTCCCGACAAAACACCTGC
Source organism: Candidatus Cloacimonadota bacterium (assembly GCA_021772705.1). Lineage (GTDB taxonomy): Bacteria > Muiribacteriota > UBA6191 > JACPRK01 > JACPRK01 > OFTM100. The sequence goes on from JAJFLN010000556.1 coordinate 17,895, forward strand.
TGTGATGGGCGACAAGACCGAACTGGATACGATCTGGAAAGCTCTGCTGGAGAGGATTCGTGTCGAGGGTGCTGGCTCGTTACTCGACGTCTATCTCGCCAACAGCTCGCCCGTGGCCCGGCTCGGTGAGACCTTGGTCGTGGAAGTGTCGAACCGATTCACGAAGGAGAAGCTGGAGAAGGAGCACTCTCGCGAGGTGGAGGCTGTCATGGAATCCCTCGGAGCGGGGATCTCGAACCTGAAGTATGAGATCCGTTCCGGCGCAGATTCAGCGGCCCGGCCCGCCCCGGCTCCCATGCCCCAGGCGACGATCCCTGTTCCGGCGAAGAAACCGGTTGTTGCCGGCGAGGCGAACCTGAATCCGGAGCTGACCTTCGACAACTTCATCGTCGGGAAATCGAACGCCTATCCCCACGCCATCGCCAAGTCTGTCAGCGTCAATCCAGGGAAGGTCTACAACCCTGTCTACTATTACGGAGGCGTCGGTCTCGGGAAGACCCACCTGATGCAGGCCATCGGTCACGAGATCCTTCGAAACAACCCATCGGCTCGAGTGCTCTATGTGAGCAGCGAGGTCTTCCATAATGAGTACATCGACTACATCCAAAACCGGAAGCCTTGGGACAAGTTTCGGCGAAAGTACAGGGACATCGACTGTCTTCTCGTGGACGACGTGCAGTTCTTCGAGGCCGGCGAGCGGATTCAGGAAGAATTCTTCCATACATTCGAGGCGCTGAAGAACCAGCGAAAGCAGATCGTCCTCACAGGCGACAAGACACCGCCGCAGCTGGAGAAGATGCATGAACGACTGCGGAGCCGTTTTGCCTCCGGCGTCGTCGCCGACGTGATCGTCGCCGATTTCGAACTCCGGGTGGCCATTCTGAAGTCCCGGGCCGAGGAAGAGAACATGGTCGTACCGGAGGACGTGATCCGGTACATCGCCGAGCGGGTGAGTAACAACATCCGGGAGCTGCGGGCTGTTCTACACACGGTGATAGCCAAGGCGAGCTTGCTGAATCTACCCCTGTCGGTGGTACTGGTCGACGAGGTGCTTCGATCGACGACGGGGCCACAGAAGCCTCGGGAGCTGACCCTCGAGATGATCCAGGCGGAGGTCTGCAAGCAGTTCGATGTCCGTCAGGAAGAACTGGTGGGGCGCAGAAGAGATCGTCGCGTGGTACGGCCTAGGCAGGTTGCCATGTACCTGTGCAGGGAGCTGACGGGGAAGACCCTGATGGAGATTGGCCAGGCCTTTGGGAAGAAGGATCACACCACGGTCCTCCATTCCTGTTCGAAAGTGGAGAAGGAGATGGCGAAGGACTCCGTCGTGGAGGAGAACGTAGAGAAGCTCCGGATCCAGTTGAGGGAGAAACTGGGGTGAATGAAGGTCTCACACCTCGAACTGCGGCATTTCAGGAACTACGAATCGCTGGAGCTACAGCCCGGCGTCGAAGTGAACCTGTTTCTTGGTCAGAACGCCCAGGGGAAGACGAACCTGATCGAGGCGATTTCCTTGCTCATGCGCGGCCGATCGAACCGGATACGGACTCGAACGGACATCCTGCAGCGAGGACAGCGCGAGTGCCGGATGAAGGGAAAGTTCCAGACCGATCGCGACGTTCGCCACGATGTGGAACTGAACCTGCGTGGCAGAGGTAGCCGGAAAGTGATGGTCGACGGGCAGAAGCTGGAGCGGACCAGCGCACTCTACGAGATGTTGCCGTGCATCCTCCTGGAGAGCAGTGATCTCGACATGCTCTCGGGACCGCCCGGGTCGAGACGGACTTTCCTGGATACGGTTTGCCTGGAACTCTCGTCGCATCATGTGAGGCTCTATTCGGATCATCAGAAGCTCCTCAGGAGCCGCAACTTGCTCCTTCAGCGGGGCCGCCTCGGCCGCGAGTTGGACGTGGTGACCCGGCAACTCAGCGAGTGTGCGGCGAGACTGGTTCTCTCGAGACTGGCGGCTGTCGATGCGCTTCGGGATGCCCTGGAGCAGCTGGGGAAAGAGCAGCCGGGGGAGACACTGGAGTTGAGATACAAGATCCTGGGATGGCCTCAGGAAGCGGGGGCCCATCCGCGAGAACCGGTGAAGCTAGCTGCCTGGCTGGCTGAAGAGATGATCCGCAAGATCGAGGAAGACCGCCAAGGTGGCGCCACCTCCCTGGGACCCCATCGGGACGACCTGTCTCTGAAGGTTGGAGGAAACCCGATACGCCGGGTTGCGTCGCGGGGGCAGCTGAAGGACCTGCTCTATCGCTTGAAGCTGGCCGAAGCAGCAGCTGTGGAGTCTCGCAGAGAGGAACGGCCGGTTCTTCTGCTGGACGACGCGTTCAGCGAAACGGATCGAGAAAGACGAGAACGGATGCTGTCCTGTTTGCCCGTGGGAAGTCAGGTCTTTCTGACCGGAACGGATGGGACGATGGCGGAAGATTTGAAAGGAAGAGATTGCCGAAGGTATCGGGTAAGCAGCGGAGTCGTCGCGGCCGAGGATTGATAGGAGTCCGTCGAGCGGCCTACAAGGCCCTGTCCGGGATCGGCAAGAATGGTCCGGATCTGGTTTCCTGTGCCCGCCTGTTCCGTGTCTGGCCCCAGATCGTTGGCGAAAACCTGGCCCAACACCTCTGGCCACTGCTGGTGGAAGGGACGACCCTGACCATCGGTTCCTCTTCTGGAATCTGGATGAACGAAGCCCGTTACATGGAGGAGGAGCTGATCGGCCGGATCGCGGATCACGCCCCTTCCGCAAACATTCGGGAACTGCGGTTTCGCCTGGCCCCCAAGAGCAACTCACCCTTTTCGAGGTCTGAGGCGAGCCAGGATGACAGTGAAGCTGCGAGATCGAAAGCTCAGTCAGTGAAGCTCTCGGCTGAAGATGAGCAGCAGATCGAAGAGGTCTTGCGGAAGCTGGACGATGGGGCTCTGCGTGATCAGCTTCGCCGGGTTTTCCGGAAAGCGAGGCTGGCGGAGCTCAGGCGCCAGGAAGGATGAGTCTGGCCCGGAGCAAGACCTTCATTTGAAGGACATCAATCACATGAACGATGAATTTGACATGAACAGCGAAAGCGGAAAGGAAGTGGACGTGGCCGAAGAGATAGCTGCGCCGGCAGCCAAGTACGGTGCCGATGAAATCC